>JBPEXC010000238.1:0-8421 GCA_052032035.1 Acidimicrobiales bacterium
GAGGTGATCCTGTTCACCGGGTGTGTGATGGACGCCTGGCAGCGCGACGTGCACGCCGCCGCCCAGCGGGTGCTCGAGGCCGCCGGCGCCCGGGTGGTGCCGGCCTCGGACCTGGGGGCCGGCTGCTGCGGGGCGCTCCACACGCACGCCGGGTTCGGGCACGAGGCCCGCTCGATGGGGGCCGAGGTGGCCGCCGCCCTCGCCGGCGACCGACCGATCGTCGTCGACGCCGCGGGCTGTGGGGCCGAGCTGCTGACCAACGCCGCGATCGCCGATCGGGTGGTCGACGTGTCGACGTGGGTGGCCGCGCACCTCGACCGACTGCCGTCGGTGGCCCCGCTCGAGGCGAGGGTGGCGATCCAGGACCCGTGCCACCTGCGCCACGTGCAGAAGGCCCACGACGCGGTGCGGGTTGCCCTCGCCCCGTACGTGGCCGAGGTCGTCGAACTCGACGACGACGGCCTGTGCTGCGGGGCCGGTGGTGCGTTCAGTGCCCTGCAGCCAGAGCTCGCCGGCGACGTCCGCGACCGCAAGCTGGCGGCCCTCGACCGGGCGGCGCCCGCGGTCGTCGCATCGGCCAACCCGGGCTGCTCGCTCCACCTGGCGGCCGGCTACCGGCAACGGGGCGGCACGGCCCCGGAGGTCGTCCATCCGATCCAACTCATCGACCGAGCGCTCCAGCGGGCGCAGAGAGGTGCGCCTGCATGTTCACCGACGCCAACGGACTGACGTTCTACGTCGAGCTGCACGGAGACGAGGGGGCCGAGCACCGGATCCTCAACATCGGTGGCACCGGCGGCGACCTGCGCACGTCGATGCCCGACCGCAATCCGCTCAACACGATCGGTCACGTCCTGCACTACGACCAGCGGGGCCTGGGCCAGACCTCGAAGCCGGCCGGACCCCACGAGATGTCCGACTACGCCGACGATGCGGCGGCGGTGGTCCGGGCGATCGGTTGGGAGCGGTGCCACGTGGTGGGCACGAGCTTCGGCGGCATGGTCGCCCAACACCTGGCGATCCGGCACCCCGACCTCGTCCAGCGGCTCGTGCTCAACTGCACCTCCCCCGGCGGCACCCAGCCGTCGTTCCCGCTCCACACCCTCGAGGAGCTCGACGCCGAGGCTCGGATCGAGCTGATGCTCGGCCTGCTCGACAACCGTTGGGACCCGGGCCGCGACGATCCGATCCCCGGGCTGCCGAACGCGTTCTACGACACGATGATCCAGGGCTACCGCACGCCGCGGACCGGCGAGGCCCGCACCGGCTACCTGGCCCAGCTCGACGCCCGCAGCCGCCACGACACCCAGCGTCGGCTCGGCGAGATCACCGCGCCGACCCTCGTCGCCGCCGGCGCGTTCGACGACCTCGCTCCCCCGCCCAACTCCGAGGCCCTGGCCGAGGCGATCCCCGATGCCAGCGTCGAGTTCTTCGACGGCGGCCACCTGTTCATGCTCCAGGACCGCACCGCCTACCCCCGGATCCTCGAGTTCCTCCAGGACTGAGCTGCTCCAGGGACTGATCCCCCAACGAGAAACGGGGAGTTCCCCCACGACCGCAGCGAACCGGCAGTCGACGATCGAGGCATGACAGCACCGCTCGACCGCCGGTCCGCCCTCGTCGGAGCTGGGGCCGCCCTCGTGGCCGTCGGCTCGCTCGGTGGAGTGTTCGGCCTCGGCGTGTGGTGGGGCGGCCGCTCCGCCGAGGTGGCGACCACCGAGGAGCCGACCCACGAGCCCGCCGAGGCGATGACCGAGGTCGGGGCTGCGGGCGAGCCGCTGGCCGTGCTCACGGGGGCGACCGTGGAAGGCGGCATCGTGACCGTCGAGATCGAGTACCAACACTTCCGGCAAGCGCCGGACGTCAGCTCGTCGTACCACGCCCACGTCTACGCCGCCGATCTGGCGGTCGAGACCATCGGTGCACCGGGAGACGCCAGCGTCGGTGGCGGGATGTGGGAGGTGGTCGACGGCGAAACCGTGCCACTCTCCGAGTTCCTGTCGCAGGACGCGATCGAGGCGGGCGGTGTCTGTGTCGCCACGGCGACGCCCATGCACACCCTGGCGCACCTCGAGACGAACTGCGTCGAGCTCGAGTCGTAGCTCTGCTGGTAGTCCGGGGATCAGGAGGGTCGGTTCCCCAGCGAGCCGAGGAGGCGGGGGCCGTCGAGCACGGCGACGAAGGGCAGCACGTCGTCGATCTCGGCCAGCACGAAGTCGGTGAGCTGATCGCGGACGACTTGGCGGAGCGCCTCGCCGTCCCACGGCTTGGCGATGTAGTGGTCGAGGCCGGCGTCGTTGACGGCCCGCACGGTGTCGGCGAGACCCGCCTGGCCCGTGACGAGCACCTTGCGGGCGGCGCCGTGGCGCGGGTCGGCGTCGAGTTCGACCAGGAAGTCGACCCCGGTCCGGCCCGGCAGTCGATGGTCGGCCAGCACCAGGCCGAGTCGGTCGCCGGACGCGTCGGCCTCGCCGACGGCGGCCCAGGCGTCGTCCACGTCACTGGCCGCGTCGACGCGCACGGCCGGGGCGAACCCGTCGAGGTCTCGCACCAGGGCGTCGCGCACCTCGGCTTCGTCCTCGATCACGAGCACCCACAGCTGTCCCATCTCAGGCTCCTTCCTCCGCCGGCAGCAGCACCGTCGCTGTCGTCGCGTCCTCGCTCGTCAGTTCGATCGTGCCGGCGTGATCGTCGACGATCCGGCGGGCGATCGACAAGCCGAGGCCGAGCCCGAACTCCACACGGCCCCCCTTGGTGGTGAAGCGGGGCTCGAAGATCCGATCGAGCACGGCGGCCGGGATGCCCGGCCCGTTGTCGACGATCCGGACCCGCACATCGCCGCCGTCGCGGTCGACGACCACGTCGATGCGAGCGGACGGCCGACCGTCGAGGGCGTCGAGCGCATTGACCAGCAGATTGGTCCAGACCTGGTTCAGTTCGCCGGGCCGACCGCGCACGAGGGGCACGTCGTCGTAGCGCCGTTCCACCTGCACACCGCCGAGGCGGTGGCCGAGCAGCCGCAGCGTGTCGTCGAGGCCCTCGCGCACGTCGACCTCGACCTCGTCGCCGGTGTCGTCGCGCACGTAGGAACGGAGGCCGCCGACGATCCCGGTGATCCGGTCGGCGGCAGCGGCGGCGTTGCGGACCGAGGTGCCGAGCTGCCAGAGCCGGACGCGGCGGTCGACGGCGGCGGGGCCGGCAGCGACGAGTCGTTCGGCCTCCGCGATCGTCGCGACGCCGGCACGGGCGAGCCGGTCGGCGACCGCGTCATCGCCGAGGGCTGCCACCAGTTCGCGACGCCGTCGCCGCAGGTCGGAGGTCGAGATCGGCGGTGCGGTCGACGCTGCGTCGAACACCGCTCGGTCGTCGGGGTCGAGCAGGCCACCGAGATCGGCAGCCACGTGGTCGGCCGCTCGGGCGAGGGCGCCGACGGGATTGTTGAGCTCGTGGGCGACCCCCGCCGACAGCTCACCGAGAGTCGCCATCCGGGCCGACTCGACCAGGCGGACCTCCGCGGCGGCGAGTGAACGGTTGAGCGTGCGCACCTCGAGATGGAGTTCGTCGGCCCGCACCAACCGCTTCGCCAGGGCCCGCAGGAGGAGCGCCGAGAACAGGGTGCTCACCTCGGGGTCGTGGCGCATCGCCTGGTCGAGCTGTTCGAGGGTGAGGTGGATCGCCGTCACCGGGCCGGCGGCCACCGCGGTGACGAACGCGGCGCGCTGCTGGGTGAACGAGAGCATCCCGACGACGCCGCCCGAGGAGTTCCGGTGCAGCACCTGCTCGCCGTGGGCGGCCCGGCGGCTGAGTTCGATGTCGCCGTCCTCGACGATGAACACCGCGTTGACCGGTTGCCCCTCTCGGACCAGGGTCGTGCCCGCGGCGAGGGCCAGTCGCGGGCGGGGACCGAGGGCGCGTTCGATCGCCGTGACCAGGCGGGCCGACACCTCGGCCTCGTCGGCTCCGAGAGCTTCGAGGGCGGGGGCCCGGTCGAGATCCGGGGTCGGGGCGGCACCGTCGCCGCGATGGATCTGGGCTCCGAGGTGGCGGGAGAACTCGCCGGGGGTCCAGGTGTCGGTGACCACCCCGGCCAGGACGCCGCTCGACACCGCGTCGTCGAGGCCGGTCAGGCGAGGCTCCGGGGTGAGGAGCAACACCCTCGTCGAGCCGGTGACGGCGATCAGTTCGTCGACCGGGACGTCGACGGCGACCACCAACGGGATCGTGTGGCCGGCGGCGCGGAGGTCGGCCAGGGTGGTGGCGGCGTCGGCGAGGGTCGCGACGGCGGTCGTGACCGCTGGCAGTTCGCGATCGATCTCGGCCACCACGGGGGCGACGAGGTCGCCGGCGCCGACGAGCAGCACCCTCATCTACAACACCCCCAGCAGCCGCCACAGCGGGGGGCCGAGCCCGACGAACACCGCGAGGCCGATCGCGCCGACGGCGACGCCGCTGCGGGCCAGGTCGCGCCCCTCGACCACGCCGGTGGCGTACGCGATCGCATTGGGTGGGGTCGAGATCGGCAGGGCCATCGCCAGCGACGAGCCGATCGCCAGCATCAGCACGGCCAGGAGCGGCGCGATCGTCACGGCGTCGCTGGCCGCCAGCGTCACCCCGATCGGGATCAGCAGGTTCGCGGTCGCCGACGACGAGATCACGGTCGACATCGCCAGCGCCACCACCGCCAGGGCCACCACGAGGGAGGCGCCCGGCACCGAGTCCCAGGGCACCAGGCCCACCAACCAGACGTCGAGGCCGGTCGTGGCCACGCCCGTGCCGAGGGCAACACCGCCGCTCACCAACCACAACACGTCCCACGGCATCGCCTTCAGGTCGTCGGGACCGAACACCTTGGTGGCGAGCAAGATCACCACCGGCACCAGGCTGACCGCCGAGATCTGGAGGCCGTGAAGGGGTTGCGACAGCCAGCCGACGACGGTGAGGGCGGCGACGACGTAGAACAGTCGGGCGGCCGGCGAGGTGTCGAACTCGACGTCGATCCGCACCCGGAGCTCGGTGGCCGCCGGTGGGAACAGCCGCATCAGCACCGCCCACGACGCGAACAGCACCACCAGTGTGAGCGGCAGGGCCAGCAGCACCCAGTCGAGGAAGGTGAGGTCGACGCCGTTGTCGGCGAGGACGCCGAGGGCGATGGCGTTGGGCGGGGTGCCGACCGGGGTGGCGATGCCGCCGACGTTGGCCGCCACCGGCACCGACAGCGCCAGCGCCGTCCGGAGCGGGTCGCCGGCCTCGAGCGAGCCGATCACCGGCAACAACACCGCCAACATGGTGGCGGTCGTCGCCGTGTTGGACATGAACATCGACAGCACGGCGGTGATCAACATGATGCCGAGCACGGTGCGGCGAGGTGAGGGCACGAAGGGCCGGAGCAGGACCCGAGCCAGGTTCTGGTCGAGGGTGAACACCTCGGCGCCGTGGGCGATGAAGAAGCCACCGAGGAAGACCACGATCACCGGGTTGGCGAGGGCGGCATAGAAGTCGGCGGCAGCCGGGGCGTCGTCGGCGACCGGCACGACGGCGGCGTCGCTCACGAGGATCACCTCGGCCAGGATGATGCCGATGGCGGTGGCGTGGAGCGGGATCGCCTCGCTGACCCAGAGCCCGACGGCGAGCAGGAAGGCGCTGAGCATGCGGTGGCCGCTGCTCGACAGGCCGTCGAAGGTGACGACCCATGGCACGGCGGCGGCGAGCACCGACGCCGCGAGCCCGTAGCGCTGGGCGCCGGACGGGGTGGCGATCGTCCGGACCGGGCGTCGGTCGACGGCGGGCACGACCTCACCCTAGGCCCGCTGACCAGGGCGGATGTCCGAGAATCCGGTGACAGGTGCGACCCGTTCGTCGGGCCGTTCGCCTCTGTTCCCCTCAGCCGCCGAAGCAGTGGCCGAGGCAGGTCTGCCAGCGGGCGTCGATCTCGGCGGTCACGGCGTCGAGACGCACGGCGTCGGCGGCTGGCAGCGGGGTGGCGGCGGCCCGGTGGCTGAGCCGTTCCTCCTCGGCCAGCAGGTCGGCGAGGACTCGGTGGGGAAGGTCTTCGACGCTCACCTGGATCGGCGAGACGGGACGGGCGGCCGGCCGATCCATGCGGCGGCGGGCGGCGTCGAGCATCAGGGGGAGTTCGGCGAGCGCCATCGTCACCACCGCCCGCAGAGGTCGGCCATCTCGATGGCGGCCTCGACCGAGGCGAGGGCGCCGAGCACGAGGTCCTCGGTGTCGGCGTCGTCGATCGAGCCGAGGAGCTGGAGGTCCTCGATGACCTCGGCGATCAGGCGACGGACCTTGGGGCGCTCGTCGCTCTGGTAGAGGTCGAGGAGCCAGTCGGTGCAGCGCTGGATCGAGATGCAGCCGACGGTGTCGTGGTCGGCGCTGAAGAACGCGTGGGTGACCTCGGCGAGGTGGGTCTCGGCGGTGGTGCTGGTGCTGCTGGTGTGCTCGGTGATGGTCATGGTCGTTGCCCTCTCGGTGTTCGTGCGACCCAGTCATTCGTTCAACGCTGTGTGGGTGCTGGTCGCTTGTGAACATCAAGGTACGAACGATCTTCGACCCCGGAATCGGGGGAACCCCCATGGTCCGGGGGATCCTTAGGGGGGAGCTACCAGGTGGCTGTCACCAAGTATCGACGGCCGGACGCTTCTTGCCGGAGCGGGGCAACGGGGCGGGGGCGGCCCGGAGCATGGTGAGGATGACGCGGCGACTCTCGGCCGGATCGATCACGTCGTCGATCTCGAAGTGGTCGGCCATCGAGACCGCCTTGCCGACGGTGTACATGCGGTCGACCATCTCCTGGTAGGTGCGCTCCCGCTCCTCGGGGTCCTCGATGGCCGCCAGTTCGTTGCGGTAGCCGAGCCGGACGGCGCCCTCGAGGCCCATGCCTCCGAACTCGCCGGTCGGCCAGGCGACGGTGAACACCGGCGACTTGAAGCTGCCGGCCGCCATCGCCTGGGCGCCGAGGCCGTAGCCCTTGCGCAACACGATCGTGCACATCGGCACCTCGACCGAGGCGCCGACGACGAACAGGCGCGACGCGTGGCGCACCAGGGCCGTCTTCTCGGCCTCGGGACCGACCATGATCCCCGGCGTGTCGCACAGGTTGACCACCGGCAGGTCGAAGGCGTCGCACAACTGCAGGAAGCGGGCCGCCTTGTCGGCGCCATCGGCGTCGATGGCGCCGGCCAGGTGGGCGGGGTTGTTGGCGACCACGCCGACGGGCCGCCCCTCGATGCGGGCCAGGGCGGTGATCATGCCGAGCCCGAAGTCGGCCCGGAGCTCGAGCACCGAGTCGACGTCGAAGAGGAGGTCGATCACCTCGCGCACGTCGTAGATGCGCAGACGGTTCTCGGGGATGACGTGGCGGAGGCGTCGCTGGTCGTGGGCCTCCCAGTCGTCGGTGCGGCCCTGGAAGTAGGCGAGGTACTGCTTGGCGACCCGGACGGCCTCCTCCTCGTCGTCGACGAGGATGTCGATCACCCCGTTGGCGGACTGCACGTCGCTCGGACCGATCTCGGTCGGGTGGAACACACCGAGCCCGCCGCCCTCGATCATCGCCGGGCCGCCCATGCCGAGGTTGGAGTCGCGGGTGGCGATCACCACATCGCAGCAGCCCAAGAGGGCGGCGTTGCCGGCGAAGCAGTAGCCGGCGTTGATCCCGACGAGGGGCACCAGGCCGCTGAGTTCGCCCCACAGGCGGAACGCCATGCAGTCGAGGCCGGCCACGCCCACGCCGTCGGTGTCGCCCGGGCGACCGCCGCCGCCCTCGGCGAACAAGATCGTCGGCAGCCGCAGTTCCTGGGCCAGTTCGAACAGCCGGTCCTTCTTGCGGTGGTTCTGGTGGCCCTGGGTGCCGGCGAGGACCATGTAGTCGTACGTCACCACGACGCACTGGGCGTCGTCCTCGCCGAAGGCGGCGCCGTTGACCGAGCCGATGCCGCCGACGAGGCCGTCGCCGGGGGTCTTCTCGATCAGTTCGGGCAGGGAGCGGCGCTTGCGCTGGGCGGCGACGACGAGGGCGCCCCACTCCATGAAGGTGCCGTCGTCGACCAGGTCGGCGATGTTCTCCCGAGCGGTGCGCTTGCCCTTGGCGTGGCGCTTCGCCACCGCCTCGGGCCGGTTCTCGTCGAAGCCGTAGCCGTGGCGCTCGTCGACCTCGGCCAGGTCGGCGCGCACGTGGTCGAGGTCGACCTCTGCGGCGCCGGCGGCCTCGCCGGCCGCCACCTCGGCGGCGTCGAGCACGAGCAGGGCGTGGCCCTCGAACACGGCGTCGCCAGGGGCGACCGCGATCTCGCCGACCACCCCGGAGTGGGGGGCGACGACGACGTGTTCCATCTTCATCGCCTCCATCACCAGCAGCTGGGCGCCGGCGGGCACCGCGTCGCCGGGGGCGACGTCGATCGAGACGATCGTGCCTTG
>JBPEXC010000239.1:0-12013 GCA_052032035.1 Acidimicrobiales bacterium
GAAGAGCAGCTTCTTGCCGGGCTGGCCCCACTGGAGGCCGTAGAGCAGGCGGAGGTTGGCGAAGCGCTGCCAGTCGTCGCCGGGCATCTTCGACAGCAGCGAGCCCTTGCCGTGCACGACCTCGTCGTGGCTCAGGGGCAGGCAGAAGTTCTCGCTGAAGCCGTAGACCGAGCGGAACGTGATCTCGTCGTGGTGCCAGCTGCGGTGGACCGAGTCGCGCTCGAGGTACTGGAGGGTGTCGTGCATCCAGCCCATGTCCCACTTGAAGCCGAAGCCGAGGCCGCCGTCGTAGGTCGGGCGGCTGACCTTGGGCCACGACGTCGACTCCTCGGCGAAGGTGGCCACGTCGGGGAACTCGTCGTAGATCGTGGCGTTGAGGTCCTGGAGGAACGAGATCGCCTCGAGGTTCTCGTTGCCGCCGTGCTCGTTGGGGATCCACTCGCCGTCGTTGCGTGAGTAGTCGAGGTAGAGCATCGAGGCGACGGCGTCGACGCGCAGTCCGTCGATGTGGAAGCGCTCGAGCCAACACATCGCGCTCGAGCGCAGGAACGCCCGCACCTCGTTGCGGCCGTAGTTGAACACCGCCGAGTTCCAGTCGGGGTGGTAGCCCTGGCGGGGGTCGGCGTGTTCGTAGAGCGACGTGCCGTCGAAGTTGGCGAGTCCGTGGGCGTCGAAGGGGAAGTGTGACGGCACCCAGTCGAGGATGACGCCGACGCCACGCTCGTGGAGGCGGTCGACCATCGCCATGAAGTCGGTCGGGGTGCCGTAGCGCGACGACGGAGCGAAGTAGCCGAGCGTCTGGTAGCCCCACGACCCGTAGAACGGGTGCTCCATGATCGGGAGCAGCTCGACGTGGGTGAACCCGTGGGCGAGGGCGTGGTCGGCGAGCGGGTCGGCGAGCTCGCGGTAGGTCGGGAACGCCCGGCCGTCGCTCGGCAGGGTGCGACCCCAGGAGCCGAGGTGCACCTCGTAGACCGAGATCGGTGCGCCGGCGTGGTGGCGTTCGTGGCGGGTCGCCATCCAGTCGGCGTCGCCCCAGTCGTAGCCGAGGTCGGCGACCCGGGAGGTGGTCGACGGGGCCACGGTCGTGGCCGCCGCCATCGGGTCGGCCTTGTCGAGCAGGGCGCCGTCGCCGGTCTCGACCCGGAAGTGGTAGGTGTGCCCGGGCCGCACGCCGTCGACGTGCGCCTCCCAGACACCCGACCCGCAAGCGGCGAGCCAGTGGTCGTCCGCCCAGCCGTCGGCGTCGGTCACGACCCGGACCGACCGGGCGTTGGGCGCCCAGACGGCGAACCACGTCCCGGCGTCGGTCGGGTGGGCACCGAGCGCCTCGTGGAGGCGTCGGTGGCTGCCCTCGAACAGGAGGTGGAGATCGAGGTCACCGACGGGCGAGGTCGAGGCGTGGGCGCTCGTGGGGTGCGAGTCGTCGGTGTGGGCGGTGTCGGGGCGTGAGAGCTGGGTGTCGGGGGCCATGGGGAGGTCCTTCCTGGCAGGGGTGCCGAGTGGCGGGCGAACAGTGGGACGCGAGACGAGCCGTGCGGCTCACTCGTCGTCGCGGGCGAGGACGGCGAGCGGCCACTGCACCCAGTCGGGGCGGTTGGCGAGCTCGTAGCGGGTCTCGTAGAGGGCCTTGGCGATCGTGTAGACGTCGAGCAGGGCGTCGCGGTCGTCCATCTCGCCGGGGATGAGCCCGTCGCCGACGGCTTCGGCGGTGTAGGCCGACCAGAACCGCTCGGTCACCTCGGCGACCCAGGTCCGCACCAGGGCGGCGGCGACATCGCGCACGCTCCGGGGCACCACGCCGCGTTCCTGCGCTTCGTGGAGGGCGACCCGACCGGCGTAGTCGATCGAGCGCACGATGCCGGCGACGTCGACGAGGGGCGACCGGGGGATGCTCCGCTCGGACAGGGCCCGGGCCGGTTCGCCCTCGAAGTCGATGAAGACGAGGTCGCGGCCGGTCCACAGGATCTGCCCCAGGTGGAGGTCGCCGTGGACGTGGATGCGGCCGGCGTCGAGCTTGTCGGCGCGCAGCACCTCGATCCGGTCCAGGACGGCATCGGCGTCGAGGGCGCCGTCGAGGCCGGCCCGCCCGAGGAGACGCTGGGTCTCGCGGACCTCGGAACGGATCGACTGATGGATCCCGCGCTGGTGGAGGAGCGTGAAGCTGGAGGCGTCGGGCGTCACCTCGGCCAGGGTCCGGTGGAGCTCGGCGGTCCGGGTCCCGAGGAGGGTGGCGAGGTCGAGCGACGGAGCGAGCAGCTCCTCGGTCGACACGTCGGGCTCGGACACGACGGCGTCGAGGGCGCGCCCCAGCTCGTCCTGGGTCCACCGCCAGATGTCGCCGTCGTTGCCGACGGCCTCGTGCACGACGGTGACGACCGCGTCGCCGTCGGACGGCCCGAGGTCGACGACGAGTTCGCCGAGGAGGTCGGGGACGTGTTCGAAGGACTGTCGCCGCAGCGCTCGGGGCAGTTCGGCGTCGCGGCTGGCGCCGACCTCGAGGCGACGGATCAGTTTGGCGATCGCCCGCCCACCGATGATCACCGACGAGTTCGACTGCTCGACGCCCAGGAGGTGGACGTCGATCGGACCCTCGCCCGACGCCGCGGCGTCGACGATCGTCGCGAGCGGGGCCGGATCGTCGCCGGCGCCACCGATCGGCGTGGTGACCCGGCCTCGCAGGGTCGTGCGGCGACCGCGAGCGTGGCCGGGAGCGGTCGTCCGGGCCACGACGGTGAACGCCGCGGCCTCGTCGACCATGGCGTCGATCACCAGACCGGGCTGGTCGTCGTCGTGATCGCCGTCGAGTTCGGCGATCACGGCATCGGGCCGCAGGCGCTGCAGGGTGCCGGCACGTTCGCCGTGCACCACGGTGATCGGCACGACGTAGCGCTGGTCGTCGTCGTGACCGAGCACGGCCCGCACGATCAGGACGGCGACCTCGCCGTCGAGTTCGATCGCGTCCTCGATGCGCAGCTCGGCGATCGACGCGTCCTTGGCCGCGAACCAGCGCTGGCGGGGCAGCCACGCCCGGAGGGCGCGGTCGAGGCCGCGGGACGTGGTGACGTCTGGCCAGCCGCCGTCGATCGTCGGCACCTCGTCGCCGCCCTCGCCGTCCGGCTCCTCGAGCTCGAGCCAGTAGAAGCCGTAAGGGGCGAGGGTGAGGTAGTAGGGGAGGTCGCCGACCGGTGCGAACCGGGTGCGGCCGAACACCTCGACCGGGGTGGCGTTGCGGTGATCGGACAGGTCGAGCTCGACGCTCTGGGCCATGCGCGAGAGGTTGGCGACGATCAACACGGGGTTGGCGCCCTCCATCCGCCGCACGAAGGTCAACACCCGCGGGTTGTCGGGTTCGAGGAACTCGAGTTCGCCGCGACCGAGCACGGGCATCCGGCGCCGCAGGCTGATCAGCTGCCGCATCCAGGTGAGGAGGGAGTTCGGCTGATGCTGCTGGGCCTCGACGTTGACGTTCTCGAAGTGGACGCCGGGCTCGGTGATCACGGGGAGGTAGAGCTGGTGGGGGTTGGCGTTGGAGAAGCCGGCGTTGCGGTCCGGGCTCCACTGCATCGGCGTCCGGACACCGTCGCGGTCGCCGAGGTAGACGTTGTCGCCCATCCCGATCTCGTCGCCGTAGTAGAGGACGGGGGTGCCCGGCAGCGAGAACAGCAGGGCGTTGAGCAGCTCGATCTTGCGGCGGTCGTGGCCGAGGAGCGGGGCGAGGCGGCGACGGATCCCCAGGTTCACCCGCATCCGCGGGTCGCTGGCGTAGGCCTTGACCATGTAGTCGCGTTCCTCGTCGGTGACCATCTCGAGGGTCAGCTCGTCGTGGTTGCGGAGGAAGGTGGCCCACTGGGCGCCGTCGGGCAGCGCCGGCGTCTGCTCGAGGATGTCGACGATCGGGGTGCGGCTCTCCCGCTGGACGGCCATGAACAGCCGCGGCATCAGCGGGAAGTGGAAGTTCATGTGGCACTCGGCGGCGTCGTCGTCACCGAAGTAGTCCGCCGCGTCCTCGGGCCACTGGTTGGCCTCGGCGAGGAGCATCCGGTCCGGGTAGCGCCGGTCGAGGTGGGCCCGGAGGCGCGTCAGGTAGGCGTGGGTCTCCGGCAGGTTCTCGCAGTTGGTGCCCTCCCGCTCGAACAGGTACGGCACGGCGTCGAGGCGGAGGCCGTCGACCCCCATGTCGAGCCAGTACTCGAAGATGTCGAGCACGGCCTCCTCGACGGCGGGGTTGTCGAAGTTGAGGTCGGGCTGGTGGTGGTAGAAGCGATGCCAGTAGTAGGCCTCGGCCACCGGATCCCAGGTCCAGTTCGACGCCTCGAAGTCGCCGAAGATGATGCGGGCGTCGCCGTAGCGGTCCTTGGTGTCGCTCCACACGTAGAAGTCGCGCTCGGGGGAACCCGGTTCGGCGTGGCGGGCACGCTGGAACCACGGGTGCTGGTCGGAGGTGTGGTTGATCACCAGCTCGGTGATCACCCGCATCCCCCGGTCGTGCGCGGCGTCGAGGAACCGCTTGAAGGCGTCGAGGTCGCCGTAGATCGGGTTGATCGAGCGGTAGTCGGCGATGTCGTAGCCGTCGTCGCGCAGGGGGGACGGGTAGAACGGCAGCAGCCACAGGGCGGTCACGCCGAGGTCGGCGAGGTAGTCGAGCTTGGAGATCAGCCCGTCGAAGTCGCCGATCCCGTCACCGTTGGCATCGCAGAACGCCCGCACGTGCAGCTCGTAGATGACCGCGTCGCGGTACCAGTCGGGTTCGAGCCCGGTGCGGTCGACGACGCCGGCAGGCTTCGCTGCGGAGGCGACGGCCGAGCGGGAACGGGCCTCGGCGGTGGAGCGGGTGGCGGTGAGGGTTTCGAGCGGGGGGTTCACGAGAGGCCTCCGAGGCGTTCGACGGGCGGGGTGTAGGGGCGGTCGGCGGCGGCACCGTGGACCGAGAAGACGTGGGCGGCGAGTCCGCTGGGGGAGAGTTCGACGTAGCCGGGCTCGGGGCCCCAGGTGAAGGAGGCACCGCCGAGGTGGTCGACGAGGTCGACCGAGCCGGGGGGCTCGAGGCCGAGCTGGGCCCAGTCGACGAAGACGTGGCCGCGAGCGTCGCGGGACGGGTCGGCAGCGACGACGACCAGCACCGGCGGCGTCGCCCCGGTCGGGTCGGTCTTGGAGTAGGCGAGCAGCGACGGGTCGGACGTGTCGTGGAAGCGCAGGGTGCGGTCGTGGCCGAGGGCCGGCAACGTCCGACGGATGTGGTTGAGGCGGGCGACGAGCGGCTCGAGCGAGTCGTCGCGGTCGAGGTCCCACGAGCGGATCTGGTACTTCTCGGAGTCGTCGTACTCCTCGCTGCCGGGGGCGACGGGGGTCGCCTCCTGGAGCTCGAACGCCGGGCCGTAGATGCCCCAGTTGGCGGTCATCGTCGCCGCCAGGATTCCGCGCACCACGAAGGCCGGGCGGCCGCCGTGCTGCAGCTGCTCGTGGAGGATGTCGGGGGTGTTGGGCCAGAAGTTCGGGCGCATCGAGTCGGCCGTCCGTTCGGCCAGCTCGGTCACGTAGCGACGCAGGTGCTGCGGGTCGTTCCGCCACGTGAAGTAGGTGTAGGACTGGTGGAAGCCGACCTTGGCCAGTCGCTCCATCACCCGCGGGCGGGTGAAGGCCTCGGCCAGGAAGATGACGTCGGGATCGGTGCGTCGCATCGAGTCCATCAGCCACTCCCAGAAGGCGAAGCTCTTGGTGTGGGGGTTGTCGACGCGGAAGACGCGCACCCCGCGCTCGGCCCAGAACGAGACGACGTCGCGCAGCGCGAGCCAGAGCGCCTCCCAGTCACGGGTCTCGAAGTCGATCGGGTAGATGTCCTGGTACTTCTTCGGCGGGTTCTCGGCGTACTGGATCGAGCCGTCGGCCCGGTGCTTGAACCACTCGGGGTGCTCGGTCACCCACGGGTGATCGGGCGAGCACTGGAAGGCGAGGTCGAGGGCGAGGTCGAGGCCGCGCACCCGGGCTGCCTCGGCGAGCCGGGTGACGTCGTCGACGGAGCCGAGCTCGGGATGGACGGCGGTGTGGCCGCCCTCGGCAGCGCCGATCGCCCACGGGCTTCCCACGTCGTCGAACTCGGGGGTGAGGGTGTTGTTGCGCCCCTTGCGGTGGGTGACGCCGATCGGGTGGACGGGCGGGAGGTAGACGATGTCGAAGCCCATGGCCGCCACCCGATCGAGGTGACGTTCGACGTCGGCGATCGTGCCGTGGTGGCCCGGGTGGCCGGCGGAGCGGGGGAACAGCTCGTACCAGGCGGAGGTGCGAGCTCTCGAACGGTCGGCGTGCACGCTCAGCGGGCCCCCGAATCCCACCTCGGGGCGGCGGTCCTGGGTGCGCCACGACAGCGCTCGGAGACGTTCGTCGTCGAACAGCGCGTCGGCGACCACGCCGGCGCGGCACTGCTCCTGCAGATCGGCGATCAGCGCGGCATCGTCATCGCCGGCTCGGGTGGCCATGTCGTCGAGGAGGTCGGCGAGGGTGGCGAGCTCGACGCTCACGTCGAGGCAGGCCCGATGCTTCTTGACGATGCCGTCGCGCTGGGTGTCGAAGTGGTCGACCCAGCCGATCACGTCGAACTCCCAGCGCCCCATCGCATCAGGGGTGAAGGTGGCCCGGTGGCGGTCGTTGCCGATCGCCTCCATCGGCACGTCGATCCGGTGGTCGGCATCCGCAGGCCCGAACCGCAGGGCGGCGGCGACGTGGTCGTGCCCGTCGGTGAAGACGTCCGCGAGCACCTCGATCGGCTCACCCACGCTGGCCTTGGCCGGGAACCGTCCGCCGTCGACCACCGGGCCGACCGCTTGGACCACCACCCGGGACGGTCGACGCGGCGGCAGGGGTGCTGCGGCGCGGGGCGGGGCGGCGGTCTCGGTGGTCGGGATCGACGAATCGACGAGCGTGGTCATGGGTGGGGTCCCTTCGCTGCGGTGTGGGTGGCGGTGTCGGTGATGGACGAATCGGCGGACGGGCGGTCCTCGGGGGTGACGTTCGGGAACGTCGAACGGCAACGCCGCCGCGCGGGCGCGGCGGCGTCGGAGGGGGTTCGTCAGTTGGCGGTCGTGGTGGCGACGGCGGTCAATCGCTCGCGGGCGTCGTTGCCCGGGCCGAGCGCATCGCCTCCGGCGCTCGCGGCGTTGCGCTGCGAGCGGGGGCGGCTGTCTCGGTGCCGTCGCATGGAGACCATGAAGCAGGGCGTTCCCCGCCGGCGGGGCACCCAAACATCAACGTGTGGATTCGTGGGGCCGGCGGGGCCGACCGGCGGTCAGCGCCTGGCGCCCGCGCCCGGTTCCTTGCGACGCAGCACCGCCACGCTTCGGGCCGGCCGCAGGATGGTGCGGCCCGCGGCCGCTGACCGGGGACGGCCCTCGGGTGCGGCGGTGTCGAGCTCGATCGACCAGCTGGTGCCCCAGCTGCGCGGCGGCATCTTCCACCGCACGTCCTCGTGGCCGGCGTTGAAGAGCAGCAGGAACGAATCGCCGCTCACCCGCCGTCCGAACTGGTCGGAGGGGGCGATCGACTGGCCGTTGAGGAACACTCCGACGGCCAGGGTCGGCGCGTCGTGCCAGTCGCGGTCGGTCATCTCCGCGCCGTCGGACCGGAACCACGCCATGTCGTCGATCCCGCGGATCGGGCGGCCCTGGAACCAGCGGCGACGACGGAACACCGGGTTGTCGGCCCGGAGCTGCACGACGCGACGGGTGAACTCGAGGAGCTCGGCGTCCGCGTTGGTCCAGTCGTACCAGGAGATCTCGTTGTCCTGGCAGTAGGCGTTGTTGTTGCCGCCCTGGGTGCGGCCGAGCTCGTCGCCGCCCGACAGCATGGGCACGCCCTGGCTCAGGAGCAGGGTCACCAACATGTTGCGGCGTTGGCGGCGGCGCAGCTCGATGACCTCCGGGTCGTCGGTCGGGCCTTCCTCGCCACAGTTCCACGACCGGTTGTGGCTCTCGCCGTCGCGGTTGTCCTCGCCGTTCGCGTCGTTGTGCTTGTCGTTGTAGGAGACGAGGTCGGTGAGGGTGAACCCGTCGTGGCAGGTCACGAAGTTGATCGACGCCATCGGCCGGCGCGAGTCGCTCTGGTAGAGGTCGGAGCTGCCGGTGAACCGGAACCCGAACTCGCCGAGGGTGGCGGGTTCGCCCCGCCAGAAGTCGCGGACGGTGTCGCGGTAGCGACCGTTCCACTCCGACCACAGGGGCGGGAAGTTGCCGACCTGGTAGCCGCCCTCGCCGATGTCCCACGGCTCGGCGATCAGCTTCACCTGTGACACGACCGGGTCCTGTTGGATCAGGTCGAAGAATGCGGCGAGCTTGTCGACCTCGAGCAGCTCCCGGGCGAGGGTCGAGGCCAGGTCGAAGCGGAAGCCGTCGACGTGCATCTCGAGCACCCAGTAGCGCAGCGAGTCCATGATCATCTGCAACACGTGGGGGTTGCGGACGTTGAGGCTGTTGCCGGTGCCGGTGAAGTCGCGGTAGTAGCGGGGCTCGTCGTCCATCAGCCGGTAGTAGGCGTGGTTGTCGAGACCGCGCCACGACAGCATCGGGCCGAAGTGGTTGCCCTCGGCGGTGTGGTTGTAGACGACGTCGAGGATCACCTCGATCCCGGCCTCGTGGAGGGTCTTCACCATCGTCTTGAACTCCTGCACGGCGCTGCGATGACCACCGGCCGCGTAGGCGTTGTGGGGGGCGAAGAACGAGAGCGTGTTGTAGCCCCAGTAGTTGCGGAGCCCCTTCTCCTCGAGGTGGTGGTCGAGGAGGAACTGGTGCACGGGCATCAGCTCGACGGCGGTCACGCCGAGCCGCTTCAGGTGGTCGATCACCGCCGGATGGCTCACCCCGTCGTAGGTGCCCCGCAGCTGCGTCGGCACCCCGGGGTGGAGCTTGGTGAGCCCGCGCACGTGGGTCTCGTAGATCACGGTCTCGTGGAGCGGGGTGCGCGGCGGACGGTCGTAGCCCCAGTCGAAATAGGGGTCGTGGACCACGGCCTTGGGCACGTGGGGTGCCGAGTCGTCGGTGTTGGGGGTGTCGGGTTCGCCGAAGACGTAGGCGAAGCACGACGGATCCCAGTCGACGACCGAGTCGATCACCTTGGCGTAGGGGTCGAGCAGGAGCTTGTGGGGGTTGTGCCAGTGCCCGCTGGAGGGCTCCCACCTGCCGTGCACCCGGTAGCCGTAGCGCTGCCCGGGGCGGACGTCGGGGAGGTAGGCGTGCCAGCAGAACCCGTCGACCTCGGTGAGCTCGATGCGGGTCTCGTCGCCGTCGTCGCCGAGGAGGCAGAGTTCGACACCGTCGGCCGACCCGGAGAACACGCTGAAGTTCGTCCCCGAACCGTCGTAGGTCGCCCCGAGGGGGTAGGGGGTGCCGACCCACTGCCGAATCGTCGGCGGCACATCGCTGGACGGAGGCAACGACGGCTGCCCCGGCTCGGCCTCACGGAGCGGGCGGCGCTCGGCCATCAACGGAACGACGGCCCGAGCCGCCGGACGCAGCGCGGGAACATGGGGAGCAACATCCGAACAGCTTGGCCCATTCGGGGGTCGAACAAACCCCACCCCGCCACATCTCCGACCGGAGGCCGCCTGGCGTCGCCGAGCCGATCAGGAGGTCGGGGCGCCCACCGCCATCGTCCGGTGCGCGACCAGCCGCAGCAACTCCTCGGCCGGCAGCGGCTTGGCCACCCGATAGCCCTGGTAGTTGCGGCACCCGGCGGCGTGGAGCAGCTCGAGCTGGGCATCGGTCTCGACCCCCTCGGCCAGGCTGATCATGCCCATGGTGTTGGCCAGCGACACGATGCCTTCGAGGAGTTTGCGGCCGATCTCGGTGTCGCTCTGCACGACGAACGACCGGTCGATCTTGAGCTCGTCGACCGGGAGTTCGGCCAGGTAGCTGAGCGCCGAGAACCCGGTGCCGAAGTCGTCGACGGCGATCGACACCCCCAGATCGCGCAGCGCCGCCAGCGTCTGGCGAGCCGTGGGGAGGTCCTTGATCATCGCCGACTCGGTGATCTCGACGCAGAGTCGCTCGGCGGGCAGCCCGCTCTGTTCGAGGGCGGCGACGACGGCCGACGGGTAGTCGGAGGCGAGGACCTGGCCGGCCGACACGTTGACGCTCACCCGGATCCCGTCGAGTTCGGGGCGAGCCGCGAACCGGCACGCCTCGAACAGCACGTGGTGATCGAGTTCGGTCGTCAGACCCGCGTCCTCGAGGATCGGCAGGAAGTCGGCCGGGTGGAGCAGGCCATGATCGGGGTGCTGCCACCGGACGAGGGCCTCGATGCCGACGATCTCCTCGGTGACGATGTCGCACTGGGGTTGGTAGTGACAGAGCCACTGCGACTGGGCTTCTCCCGACCGGATCGCCGCCTCGAACTCGAGGCGCTGCACGGCCTGGTGGTGGGTGGCCGGGTCGAACACCCGGATCTCACCCCGCCCGGAGGTCTTGGCCCGGTACATCGCGGCGTCGGCGTCGCGGATCAGGGTCTCGGGATCGTCGTAGCCGGTCGACGCCATCGCGATGCCGATCGACGCGCTCACGTGGAAGGTGCGGTCGGCCAGTTCGATCGGCTCGCCCATCTTCTGGCCGATGCGGTGGGCGGTGGTGATCGCGTCGTCGTCGCTCGGCAGGTGCTCGCACACCACGACGAACTCGTCGCCGCCGAACCGGCACACCATGTCGGAGGTCCGCACGACGGACTGGAGCCGTTCACCGACCACCTTGAGCAGGGCGTCACCCACCTCGTGGCCCAGGGAGTCGTTGACGACCTTGAGCCGATCGAGGTCGAGGAACAGCACGGCCGTGCGGGTCGTGCTGTCGCCGATCGAGGCCAGCACCCGACGCAGCCGGTCGGTGAGCGCGTAGCGGTTCGGCAGGCCGGTGAGTTGGTCGTGGAGCGCCTGTTGCTGGAGGCGTTCCTCACGACGCTTGCGGTCGTCGATGTTGCGGAGCGACACGATCCAGCCGTTGATCGCGGGATCGTCGAGGTGGGCCTCCCCCACCGCCTCGCACCACGTCCAGGTGTCGTCGGCTCGCAGGAGCCGGACCTCGACCGTCTGCGGGCTGTCGGTCTCGGCGGCGCGGGCCTGGGCGTCGATCACGCTCGGCTGGTCGTCGGGATGGATGAACTGCGTGATCTCCTCGCCGAGGATCGCCTGGTCGTCGTAGCCGAACATGTGCTGCACGACCTTCGACCCGTAGGTGAGGCGGAAGTCGACGTCGATGACGAGGAGGGCGTCGCTGGTCCGGTTGATCAGGGCGGCGGCGATCCGCTTCGACGACTCGAGCTCCTCGGTCCGCTCCTCGAGGGCCCCCTCGAGGTAGCTGCGGTAGTTGGCGTTCTCCGCCTCGAGGGCGAGCCGCTGCCGGGCGCCGGACACGCTGATCAGGAGCGCGTTGCGGTCGAACGGCTTGGTGAGGTAGCCGTAGGCGCCGAGCTCCTGGGCCCTCGACGCCGTGGCGGTGTCGTCGACGCCGGTCATCATCACCACGGCCAGGGGGCACGGGCGGCGGCGGAGGTGCTCGAGCAGGTCGAGCCCGTTCATGTCCGGCAGCATGATGTCGCTCACGACGACGTCGATCGGGTGCAGGTCGAGCTGGGCCAGGGCCTCGCCGGCGGTGAAGGCAACCAACACGCGGTAGCCACCGCGCTCGAGGAGGCGGGCCACCCGGCGGCAGAGCTCGATCTCGTCGTCGACGACGAGGACGAGGGGTTCGGCGTCGGGATCCTCGAGCGCGCATCGCTCCACCGGACCAGCGAGCGCAGCGCGTGGCTGCTCGGGCAGACCGTCAGTCATGGGCTCGACCCCCCATCGCTGCAGCGAAATTGGCGGCGGCGAATGCGGCCGCGATCTCGGGTCCGGAGAACGGCTTCTCGACCAGCAGTCCCGACGACACGTCGGTGCGCAGATCGCTCGGGACCCCCGACATCAACACGACCGAGGTCGATGGGGCGAGCGCCCGCAGCTCGTCCCCCAGTTCCGCGCCGTTGGCGTCGCCGAGGAAGA
>JBPEXC010000024.1:0-13347 GCA_052032035.1 Acidimicrobiales bacterium
GCGGCGAGCGTAGCGCTCGCCGCCACACGCCGCTTCCCAACCGGCGACCCGAGGGTTAGGCTCGCTTTACTGCCGACGCAGCCGTCGGTTGGTTGTCCGTCCGATCGCCTCGAGGTTCCCATGACGTCCACACCGTCCGTCCGTTCGCTCTACCGGGAGCCGTCGCAGGGCGCCATCGACAAGGTCGTCGGCTCGATCGGGCCGGCCGCCGCCGACTTCCTCGCCCTCTCGCCGCTCTTCGTGATCGCGTCGACCGACGGCGCCGAGGTCGACGCGTCGCCTCGCGGCGGTCCGCCCGGGTTCGTGAAGCTGCTCGACGACCGCACCCTCGTGTTCGGCGACCTGACGGGCAACAACCGACTCGACACCTACACGAACATGGAGGCGGTGGCATCGGTCGGCTGCATCTTCTTCCTGCCCGGATCCGAGGAGACGGTGCGCATCAACGGTCGAGCGGAGATCACGACCGACGAGGAGCTGCGCCGCCTCAGCGCCATCGGCGAACGGCTGCCGAAGGTGGCGGTGAAGATCCACGTCACCGAGTGCTACCTCCACTGCGGCGCCGCCCTCCGACGAGCGAACCTGTGGGACACCGCGACCTGGCCCGCCGAGGACGACCGCCCGACCGGCGGGCAGATCCTCAAGGAGGCGATCGACGCGCCGATCCCCGCCGAGGAGATCGACGCCGGCCTGGCGTCGTACTACGACAACGGGGTGTGGGAGGTCGGCGGCGCCGACCCCGAGTGACCCGTCGGCGGCGCCGACCCGGAGTGACCGGCGACGCCGGCGGTGTGGAACCGACCGATCGGCACGACCATCGGGCGACCGGACACCGGGTCGGGCACCACCCGGGAGGCCAGTCCGAACACCCGGTCGACCAGCTCCTCGGTGACGACGTCGGCCGACGGGCCGACCGCCTCGACCCGGCCGCCCCGCATCGCCACGAGCACGTCGGAGTAGCGAGCGGCGAGATTGAGCTCGTGGAGCACCATCACCACGGTCGTGCCCCGGCGCTGGTTGAGCTCGACCAGGAGGTCGAGCACCTCGACCTGGTGGCTCACGTCGAGGTAGGTGGTCGGCTCGTCGAGCAGCAGCACGTCGGTGCGCTGCGCCAGCGCCATCGCGATCCACACCCGCTGGCGCTGCCCGCCCGACAGTTCGTCGACGAGTCGGTCGGCGAGGTCGACCGTCTCGGTCATCGCCAGGGCCTCGGCAACCGCCTCGGCGTCCTCGCTGCTCCACTTGCCCATCCAGCCCTGGTGCGGGTGACGGCCACGCGACACGAGGTCGGACACCGCGATGCCCTCGGGCGCGATCGGCGACTGCGGCAACAGACCCAGGGTGCGAGCGACCTCCTTGGTCGGCCGCTGCTGGAGGTCCTTGCCGTCGAGCACGACCCGACCGGCCTTCGGTCCGAGGAGCCGCACGAGGGCCCGCAGCAGGGTCGACTTGCCGCACGCGTTGGCGCCGACGATCGACGTGATCTTGCCAGCCGGCACCTCGAGGTCGAGGCCCTCCACGACGAGACGCTCGCCGTAGCCGAGCGAGATCCCCTCGGCGCTGAGCTGGTGGTCGGCGGTCATCGTGCGCTCCTCATGTCGGTCGCCCGCGGTCTCATGTCGGTCGCCCGCGTTGCATCGTCACCAAGATGTAGACCAGGTAGGGGGCGCCGAGGGCCCCGGTGATCACGCCGACCGGGTAGCGGGTGCCGAACGCCCACTGGCCGACGAGATCGGAGGCCAGCACGATCACGGCCCCGACGAGCCCGGCGGGGAGCAGGAGCGACTGCGACGTGCCGACGATCCGGGCCGCGATCGGGCCGGACAGGAAGGCCACGAAGGCGATGGGGCCCGAGGCTGCCGTGCCGAACGCGATCAGGGCGACCGCCGAGAGCACGACGGTGAGGCGGGTGCGCTCCACGTTCACCCCGAGGGCGCACGCCGCGTCGTCACCCAGGCGGAGCAGGTCGAGGTTGCGCTGCATGCGCCACAGCAGCGGCACGAAGACGATCCCGGCGACGACGACGGGCAGCACCTGATCCCAGGTGGTGGCGTTGAGGCTGCCGGTGAGCCAGCGCATCGCCGTCTGGATGTCCCACGCCGCGGCGCGCACGATGGCGTAGGCGACGACGCTGTCGAGCATCGCCGAGAGGGCGATGCCGATCAGGATCAGGCGCGTGCCGACCACGCCGTCGGCGTAGGCGAGGAGATAGATCACCAGCGCCGTGACGAGGGCGGCGACGACGGCGATCGCCGACACCCAGGTCTCGCTGAACTCGAACCACAACAGCGCGATCACGCCGGCCGCGCTCGCGCCCGCGCTGATCCCGATGATGTCGGGCGAGGCGAGCGGATTGCGGAGCATCGACTGGAATGCGGCGCCGGCCATACCGAAGGCGGCGCCGGTGAGGACGGCGAGCACGCCACGGGGGAGGCGGAGCTGACCGACGGTGAACGAGGCCCCCTGCACCTCGCGCCCGAGGATGACGTCGATCACCTCGCCCGGGCTGTAGATCGTGTGGCCGTACATGAGCGACGCAGAGAACAGACCGAAGACCGCGACCGCCAGGGCGATGGAGGCGCGGCGGTGCCGGCGGTCGCGGCGCGCTCTGCCCGCCTCGACCCGAGCGACCGCAGCGGTGTCGACGAGACCGTCGAGCGCCGTCATCGGAGCCGGACCCGGCCGGAGCGGATCACCCAGATGAAGATCGGCGCGCCGATGAAGGCGGTGACGATCCCGACGTCGAGCTCGGATGGCCGGGCGACCACCCGCCCGACGACGTCGGAGGCGATCAGCAACACGGCGCCGCCCGTCGCCGAGAACGGCAGGAGCCAGCGGTGGTCGACCCCGACGATGGCCCGCCCGAGGTGGGGGATCACCAGCCCGACGAAGGCGATCGGCCCGGCCACCGCGGTGGCGGCGCCCACGAGGGTGACCGCCCCGATCGAGGCGACCAGCCGGGTGCGGGCGACGTTCTCGCCGAGCCCGGCGGCCACGTCGTCGCCGAGGGCCAGGGCGTTGATCCCCCGAGCCGAACCGAAGCACACGAGGGCGCCGAGGAGGAGGAACGGGGTGACGAGGGCGAGCTTGTCCCACTCCGCGCCACCGACGCCGCCGATCTGCCAGAACCGGAAGCGGTCCATCACGTCGAGGCGGGGCAGCAGGATGGCGCTGATCAGGGAACTGAACGCGGCCCAGGTCGCCGCGCCGGCGAGGGCGAGCTTGATCGGGGTGGGGCCGCCGAGTCCCGCGGAGCCGAGGATCCACACGAACACCGCTGCGCCGGCGCTGCCGAGGATCGCCACCCAGATGAAGCCGAACGGGGAGGACAGGCCGAAGAACGCAATCCCGATCACGACGGCGAGCGACGCACCCGACGAGATCCCGAGGATCCCGGGGTCGGCCAAGGGGTTGCGGGTCACGCCCTGCAGGGTCGCGCCGCCGACGGCCAACGCCGCCCCCACCAGGATCGCGAGCACCGTCCGGGGCATCCGCTGCCGGACGGCGATCTGGGAGATGTTGTCCTCCGATCCGCCGATCGCGGCGAGGACGTCGGCCAGCGACACCGACCGAGCGCCGAGGGCGACCGAGGAGAACAGCACCAGCGCCAACGCTGCGATGACAGCGACGGCGACGAACGCCGTGCGCGCGACACCGGGATGGCCGGCGACGGGCGCCTGGCCCGCCGCCGGGGATTCCATCGTTCCGGTCACGGCGTCGACGTGACGCCGACTACTCGGCCGGGGCGTTGTCGGCGGCCGCTGCGAGCAGGGCGAAGTACTCGTCGATGCCCCACTCGATCGAGAGCGGCGACGGGTTGGCCGAGGCGGCGAGCGGGGTCGAGTTCTCGAGGATGGCGACGGCGCCGCTGGCGATGGCGGGGATCGAACCGATGAGCGGGTCGGCCTGCAGCGCGGCGGTCGTGGTGTCGTCGCCGTAGGCGACGAAGATGTCGGCGTCGGCGAACTGGTCGGCCTCCTCGGCGCTGACCGTGTCGTAGAAGGCGTCGGTGGCGGCCGACCGTTCGGCGACGAGGGCCGGCGGGTTGAGCCCGAGCTGGAGGAGGAAACCCGGTCGGGTGTCGTGGGTGGTGTAGAAGCCGATCGTGCTGGTGTCGGCCGGATCGATGTAGGAGAACACGATCGTCTTGCCGGCGAGCTGCGGGTAGTTCTGGAACGCCGCGAGCACCACGCCGGTGAGCTCGTCGATCAGCGCCTCACCCTCGGCAGCCATGCCGATGGCCGTGGCGTTGAGCGTGATCATCTCCTGCACCGAGGTGCCCCAGGCGATCTCGGGGTAGGCGACCACCGGAGCGATCTGGCTGAGGGTGTCGTAGTCCTCCTGGGTGAGGCCCGAGTAGGAGGCGAGGATCACGTCGGGCTGGGTGTCGGCCACGGCCTCGAAGTCGATGCCGTCGGTCTCGTCGAACAACACAGGCGTCTCGGCCCCGAGTTCGTCGAGCTTGTCCTTCACCCACGGCATCAGGCCGTCGGTGTCGTCGTCACCCCAGGTGACCTTGGCCATGCCGACGGGCACGACCCCGAGGGCGAGCGGCACCTCGTGGTTGGCCCAGGCGACGGTGGCCACCCGCTCGGGCTGCGACTCGATCACGGTCTCGCCGTAGACGTGCTCGATCGTGATGGGGAACTCGGCGCCGGCCGCCTCCGCAGCATCGTCCTCGGTCGTGTCGTCCTCGGCAGCATCGTCCTCGGACGCCGCTTCCTCGCTGCTCTCGTCGACAGTTTCCTCGGTGGCCGACTCGTCGGCGGTCTCGGAGGAGGACGCGTCGGCGTCGGCCCCTTCGCTGTCGGAGCCGCCACAGGCGGCGGCGAGAAGAGCAAGTGCGGCGAGGAGTGCCAGCAAGCGATGGTGAATCCGGGTCATGGACCAACCTTTCGTTCGGAAGTCAAGGGACCCTAACACCCGTCACAAGGATCGCAACCCAACGGCGTCGGGCATTGTTCACACCCGAGTCGACCGCACGGTCGGCTCGGACTCGACTCCTAGGCTTCCCGCCATGAGCTGGAGCACGGACGACATCGGCGACCTCGCGGGCAGGGTGGCGGTGATCACCGGCGCCAACGGCGGCCTCGGTCTGGCGTCGGCCCGCGTGCTGGCCGGCGCCGGCGCCCACGTGGTGATGGCCGCCCGCAACCAGGACAAGGCCCGCTCGGCCCGCGACGAGATCGAGCGGGCGCACCCCGGGGCCTCGCTCGAGATCGTCGAGCTCGACCTGGCCTCGCAGGCGTCGGTGCTCGACGCCGGCGCCGAGATCGCGGCCGCCCACGACCGCATCGACATCGTGATGTGCAACGCGGGGATGATGGCGATTCCCAAGTCGGTGACCGAGGACGGGTTCGACACCCAGTTCGCGATCAACGTGCTCGGCCACTGGACACTGCTCGCCACCCTGCTGCCCCGCATCATCGCCACGCCGGGGGCGCGGGTGGTCACCCTCACCAGCTTCGCCCAGCACACCGGCCGGCCGATCGACGTCGACGACCCCCACATGCACGACGCCTACGAGCCGTGGGCGATGTACGGGCAGACGAAGCTGGCGATGCGCCACCTCGCCGTCGGCCTCCAACGGCGCTTCGACGAGGCGGGCGTCGATGCCCGAGCCGTCGCCGCCCACCCGGGTCTCACCGACTCGGACCTGCAGTCGACCACCCAGTCCCACGGCGGCGGTGGCGTGATCGGTGCGGTGTCCCAGCGATGGGCGGCGCTCACCGGAATGTCGGTGGAGCGTGGGGCCCTCAGCCAGCTCCGGGCTGCCTCCGACCCCGACGCCCCGCCCGGCGGCCTCTACGGGCCGCTGTTCGGCACCAACGGCCCTCCCGTCGCGAAACCCCTCGTGCGACCCGGGTCGGACGCCGCGATCGCGGCCCTGTGGCGGGTGGCGACGGCGGAGACCGGCGTCGACCTCGCGGTGGTCGACGCCTGAGATCGGGGCTCAGCGCACGGCGTCGGCCTCGCGTTCGCTGATCGCGATCACCACGCAGTCGAGGGCATCGACGAGGCGGCGGAACCGCCGCCGGGCACCGGCGCCGACGACGACCAGATCGGCGTCCGCGGCCTGCTCGGCGAGCACGTCGACCACCGATCCGTGGCGCACCACGGTGTCGACCCGGTCGCGCCCGACCAGTTCGTCGGCGGCCATCCGCACCGTCGACCACACCGGGAAGCCGAGCCGCTCGGCCACCTCTGCCGAGGGGCCGTTGCGCACGGCGACGGGTGCCCCGGTCGCGTGCACGACGAGGAGGCGGTCGTCGGGGCCGAGCCCGCTGCGGCCCAGCCAGGCCAGCGCGGCTCGGGACGAGGCCGACCCGGAGTAGCCGACGACGATCAGGCGGCCGGCGGGGTGGGTGCCTCCCGCCGGGGGTGCGCCGGCACGGTCGGTCGGCAGGTCGGGATGCCGCCATCGCCGTTCGGACTCGACACGGGTGGCGCCGATGGTCGTTGGCGTGATCGTGGTCATGACACCTCCTGGGGCGAACCGCCGCCCGCGTCCATCGTCGACGATCGATGCGCGAGCGACGCGCGGATCGGGCGCGCATCGCGCGCGGCCCATCGCCGCTCAGGGCGACAGCAGATCGAGGTAGTCGTCGGGCGTGACGGGGCGCTCGGTGAGGGCGCCGTCGCCGGCGGGCACCACGGTCGGCTGGCCGTCGATCGCGAAGACCACGGCCGCTGCGTCGCTGCTGTCGGCGAGGGTGAGCACGATCTGCCCGACGGCGAGCACCTCCTCGAGCCCGCCGACCGAGGTGAGGTCGCCGGTGAGGTCGACCGACACCGTCGAGCCGTCCCGGCGGACGTCGATCGCCGCCGTCGGCTCCGGGATCGCCGTGGTGAGACCGTCGTCGGCCTCGGCCGCCGTCGGTCCGGCGAGGACGGCGGCGAGCAGCTCGTCGAGGTCACCGTCGACGGCGACCTCGCGAGCGACGGGCACGAGACGTTCGTCGCGCACCAGGTAGATCACCGCCGCCTCGGTCGACGGCACCGACGATGTCGGCCCCTGGGGCAGCTCGATCGGTTCGTCGGCGGCGTCGGCCAGTTCGGTGGGCGACCGCTCCACCCCGACCCCGCACGCGGCGAGGGAACCGCCCAGCAGCACGGCGACCACCCCGGCCAGGAGTCGCCCCCACCGGGCCGTCGCCCGGCCGGTCGCGTTCACCGGTCGCTCCTCGGCAGGTCGATCACGAACCGGGCGCCACCGAGCGGACTGTCGTCGCACCAGATCCGTCCGTCGAAGGCGGCGATCGTCTCGGCGACGAGGGCCAAGCCGAGACCCGTCCCGAGCGACAGCCGGCTCGAGCCGACGCGGGCGAACCGGTCGAAGATCCGCTCCCGACTCTCGACCGGCACGCCGGGGCCGGCGTCGTCGACCAGGACGCGCACGGCGGTGGCGGCGACCTCGACCGTGATGCGCCGCACCCCGTCGGCGTGGTGGTCGGCGTTCTCGACCAGGTTGGCGATCACGCGCTCGAAGGCCGGTTCGTTCACCGAGACCAGGGCCGCATCGGCCGGGCCGACGGTGACGAGTTCGATGTCGGGCCGGCGCAGTCGGCGCAGGGTGCGTTCGACGAGGTCGACCACCCCGACCTCCACCCGATCCGCAGCGATCGCCCCGGCGTCGTGCTTCGACAGCTCGGTGAGGTCGACGACCATGCGCTGGAACCGGGCGAGGTCGGCGGTGAGCAGGTCGAGGGCTTCGCGCCCGTCGTCGGACAGCTCGTGGCGCCGATGTTCGAGCACGGCGGCCGACGTGAGCAACGTGGTGAGCGGGGAACGGAGCTCGTGGCTGACGTCGGACGCGAAGCGGGCCTCGCGGGCGAGGCGTTGCTCGAGGGCGCCGGCCATCGCGTTGAACGACTGCGAGAGGCGGTGGAGGTCGAGGTCCTGGGTGGCGTCGAGGCGGGATCCGAGGGCGCCGGCGGCGATCTGTTCGGCGATCTCGCTCACCGCGTCGAGGGGCCGCGCGACGCGAGCCCCGATCCACTGGCCGAGCAGTGCGCCGGCGAGGGCGGCGATCGCCGCGCCGACGCCGAGCGCCACGGCGAGGGTGTCGAGGGTGTCCTCGAGGTCGCCGAGGGCGAACACCTCGAAGTAGACAAGGTCGGCGCCGTCGACCGGCATCGCGACGCCGAGCACCGTCTCGCCGTCGAGGGCGAACCGCTGCCGCACCGAGGTGCCGGCGAGCGCGGCCGCCACGAAGGCGTCGGGGAGTTCGTCGGGTTGGATCTGCAACGACGCCGAGAACCACTCGCCGTCACGATGGAGCAGGGGCCGGGCCCGGACCTGGGGCCGCAGCGACGCCAGCAGCTCGGTCTCGCTCACCCCCGTGCTGCGCAGCCCGGAGGCCACCAGTCGGGAGTTGGCCCGCACCTGTTCGACGGCGCCCGCCTGCCGCTCGTCGATCAGCGCGTCGCGCACCACGAGGTAGGTGCCGACACCCAGGCCGACGGCGATGGCGGCCGCCACCATCGCCACCCGCACCGCCACCCGCACGCGCAGGCGTCGCCAGGGTGACGGCCGTCGCGTGGCGGGCATCGCCTGAACGTACACGGCTCAAGCACGGCTCGGGGCGGCCGAGCCCGGCGCCGTCAGACCGGCACCGGCGTCGGCTCGGCCTCGATCGCGTCGTCGGTGCCGAGACCGACGCCGAGCCCTTCGGGCCGGCCGGGGCTGACGACCACCACGAGCGTGACGTCGCAGTGGTCGACGACACCCTCGACGGTGTTGCCCAGCACGAGCACCCCGTTCCCCCGCTGGGTGCCCGAGAGCACCACGAGGTCGGCGCCCAGCTCGGCGACGGCGGCGTTGACCGCCGAGGCCGGCGACGAGGCCCGTTCGAGGGTGGCGGTGAAGTTGGCGCCGAGTCGGGTCATGTGACGAGCCACGTCGTCGAGGACCCGGCGACCCCGACCGGACCCGAGTTCGGGGGCGGTGTCGACGTAGAGGGTGTGCAGGTGGGTGCCGAGCGACGAACTCAGGTGGCCGGCCACCTCGACCGAGGCCCGGGACGAGGCGCCGCCGTTGACCGGTACGACCGCACGGGCGAACGCCCACGGCAGCCGGTTGCGACGACCGCGCGGCGGCCGCACCACCATCACCGGCACCGGCGACCGGACGGCGATCCGGTCGACGAGGGGCGAGACGACGTCGCCGTCGCCGTGGACCGACGAGGCGCCGAGGGCCACGGCGCCGTAGCCGAGCAACGCCTCGGCGGCGACCGCGTCGGGCACCGCCACGTCGTCGGCCACCACCAGGTGACGCACCGGCATCCCGTCGAGCACGGCCTCGAAGGTGCGCAGGTCGACGTCGTGTCGGCCGACCGTGAGCAGGGTGACCGGCGTGTCGGCCGGCCACGCGGTGGCGACGACCTGGGCGGCGAGCAGCGACGACATCCCACCACGGGTGGGGAGCAGCACGCCCCGGTCGGTGACGACGGTGTTGGCGGCGAGCAGGGCCTCGCGATCGAGACGGGCCCGCTCGGCGGGGCTGCCGTCGAAGTTGTGCAGCACCCGGCGCAGCAGGGGCGGCGCCAGCATCGAGGTGGCCATCGCCATGAGCACGACCACCGTGTAGGAGCGGTCGTTGAGCACGCCGAGCGAGAGGCCGACGGTGGCGATCACGATCTCGAGCGCACCGCGGGCGTTGAGGCCGACGCCGAGGGCCGCCCCCTCCCGGTCGCCGAGGCCACCGAGGCGGGCGCCGGCCCAGGCGCCGGCGAGCTTGGAGGCGCTGGCGACGGCGATGACGACGAGGGCCCAGCCGAGGGTGGCCGGATCGGCGAGCAGGCCGAGGTCGACCCGCAGACCGGCCGTGGCGAAGAACACCGGGGCGAGCAGGGCGGTGGTGACGGTCTCGAGCGGGGCGATCAGGCGGTGCTCGGCGAAGCGGGACCGGGCGAGCACGATGCCGGCGACGAAGGCGCCGAGGATCGCCTCGACGTGGAGCCACTGGGTGATCACGCCGAAGACGAGGGCGGTGACCAGGACGACGGCGAGGCCGGCGACCGGGTCGTCGCCGCGCACCCGCACCCGGCGCAGCGCTCCGTCGACGGCCCGCTGGCCGACGGTGAAGGCGGCGATGAAGAAGACGGTGAGCCCGACCAGGGTGAGGGAGAGCTTCCCGAGGTCGAGCCCACCACGAGCGAGGCCGGCGACGAAGCCGAGCATGATCCAGCCGACGACGTCGTTGACCATGCCGGCGGCGAGGGTGAGCTGGCCGAAGTTGCGGCGCATCAGCCCCATCTCGCCGAGGATCTTGGCGATCACGGGCAGCGACGAGATCGAGAGCGCGGCGGCCACGAAGAGGGCGAAAACCCACCGTTGGGTGCCGTCGCCGACGAAGTCGAAGGGGATGAACCAGCCGGCTGCGAAGCCGGCGGCGAGCGGGATGACGAGGGAGCCCGCCGACACCCAGCCGGCGGCCTTGCCGAGGCGACGGATCAGCCCGAGGTCGGTCTCGAAGCCGGTCGACACGAGGAGGAGCAACACGCCGAGCCAGCCGACGGTGAAGAGCATCGCGGTCTGTGCGTCGTCGGCCGGGAACAGCCAGTCGGTGGCGCCCGGGGCCACCCGCCCGAGCAGCGACGGGCCGAGCAGGAGGCCGGCGGCGAGCTCACCGACGACCGACGGCTGGCCGAACCGTTGCGCCAGCGCACCCAGGGCGCGGGCCACGACGACGATCACCAGCAGAGCGACGAAGAACACCAGCACCTGGTGTTCGGTGGGCGGGGTGAGGGTCATTCCCCCACGATGAACGACGAAGGTTGCGATCGTGCGCGCACCGTGCGCGCGATTTGTGCGGTGCGTGTGCGACGTGCGCGGCGGGGGGCTCGCCGGGGTCAGCCCTCGTCGGGGTCGAACTTGTAGCCGAGGCCGCGCACGGTCGCCACCCACTCCTTGGGGGCGCCGGCGTCGCCGAGCTTGGCCCGCAGGCGGGCGACGTGGGCGTCGACGACCCGGAGATCGCCGTAGTGGTCGTAGCCCCACACCTGGGACAGGAGCTGTTCGCGCGACAGCACCCGCCGCGGGCTGCCGGCGAGCTCGGCCAGCAGCTTGAACTCGGTCGTGGTGAGCGCCACCCGTGCGCCGGCGAAGCGGACCTCGCCGGCATCGACGTCGACGTGGAGGTCGCCGAAGTCGACATCCGTGTCGCCGCCGGCGGGGTCGACGAGCCCGTCGACGCGCCGCAACAGGGAGCGGATCCGAGCCGCGAGCTCCTTCACGTTGTAGGGCTTGGTGACGTAGTCGTCCGCCCCGCTCTCGAGGCCGGCGACGACGTCGTGGGAGTCGTCGCGAGCGGTGACGATGATGATCGGGATGGCGCTGGTGCGGCGGACGGTACGCACCAGGTCGAGCCCGCTCATGCCGGGCAGCATCACGTCGACCAACAGCAGCTCGGGCCGGTCCTCGGCGAGGCGCTCGAGCGCGGTCTCGGCGTCGGGCGACTCGCTGACGTCGTAACCCTCGTCGCCCATCGCCAGCCGTAGCGACGCCCGGATGCGCGGGTCGTCCTCGACGAGCAGGATGCGGTGCCTCCCGGACGTGGCCATGGCCCAAGTGTGGCACCACCGTCCGCCGACGCGGGTGGCAGCGTGGCGACGCCGAGGCCTCAGCGGCGACGACCGAAGCGGTCGAAGCTCGAGTCGAGGTCGACGCCGTCGGCGCGGGCGACGGCGACGATCTCGTCCGTCGGCAGCGACAGCGGCTCGTCCGCGCTCGCGGGAGTGCTTCGATCCTCGAGCGCGCCGAGGGTCCAGCCGTCGGGCGCCGCGTCGGCGAGTTCGTCCCAGGCGAGCGGCACGGCGACCGGAGCCGTCGGCCGGGGCCGCAGCGAGAACGGCGCCACCACCGTGGCGCCCGGGGTGTTGCGCAGCCAGTCGACGAAGACCCGGCCCGAGCGGTCCTTCTTGAGGAACTCGGTCGTGGCCACCTCGGGGATCTCGAGAGCGACGAGGCCGGCGAGCGCTCGCGAGGCGAGGGCGACGTCGTCGGTGGCCGCCGCCCCGTCGAGCCGCACCCAGACGTGGAACCCCGACGAGCCGGTCGCCATCGGGAAGCCGACCAGGTCGAAGCGGGCGAGCACCTGGCGCGTGGTCTCGGTCGCTCGGCGAACGCCGGCGAGGTCGTCGCCGTCGGGGTCGAGATCGATCACCAGCCAGTCGGGGTGGTCGGGATCGGCGGCGGTGGCGGTCCACACGTGGAAGGTGACCGTGCCCTGGTTGGCGAGATAGGCGAGGTCGTCGGCTCGGTCGACGACCGGGTAGGTGGTGACCCCACCGTCGTTCTTCGGCACCTCGAAGCGAGCGATCGACGTCGGGAAGTGCTTCGACGCGTTCTTCTGCATGAAGCCCTTGCCACCGATCCCGTCGGGGAACCGCTGCAGGGTGAGGGGTCGGCCGGTCACGAACGGGAGCATCCGCTCCGCCACCGACTCGTAGTGGGCGACGAGGTCGGCCTTGCTCAGCGACCGCTCGGGGAACATCGTCTTGCCCGGGTTCGACACCTCGACCATGCCGCAGTCTCACACACCCTGGTCCCGCTCAGTCGAGCAGGTGAGCCCACAGCGCGGCGGTCTGCGGGCTCGATGCAGCGAGCGCAGCGCGCAGGCCTCGCTCGTAGGCGGCGGCGCTGCCGATTCGGTACGCCCGACAGCTGTCGATGTCGTTGCTCCCGACAACGATCACGTCGAGCGAAGGCTCGCCGAGCTCCGCGGAGCGTTCGACCACGATCGGCCCGGTCGACGACGGCACGACGGGTGTCGTCGATCGCCGACCGCCGGCGACCCAGATCGGCGTCTCGTATGCCCAGCCGGCGGCGAGCGCCCGCTCGACCGTTGCCAACGTCGGCAGGTCGTGGGCGCCGATCGTCGCTCGTTCGTCGCGCCATCCGTCGACGGCACGTCGCCTCGCCTCGATCCGTTCGCCGTGACCGTCGGCGGGGACAGCGAAGAACGCCCGCAACGCATCGTCGACGGTGGTGCGTTCGACGATCCGGAACCGCTCCCTGCCGAGGTAGTGGCAGATGACGAACGGCATCGCCCCGAGTCGATCGCGGAACGACCGGCCACCCGGGCCGTCGTTCGTCTCGGGCGATCCGAGCCGGCCGTCGTCGAGGACGACTCGCACCGTCTCGCCGACCGACAGGCCCTCGAGCGCCTGATCGAAGAACCCGTCGTAGGGGTCGACCGCCACGTCGGCGCCGGGCCGCCAGCTCGACGGGTCCTCGTCGCCGAGCAGGTAGCGAGAGAAGAGCAGCGACGTCTCGCTCACGGCGCCGGCCGGCCCTCGACGATCCACACGGTGCCGAGTGTGGCAGCTCCGACGCGACACGCGGT
>JBPEXC010000240.1:0-5933 GCA_052032035.1 Acidimicrobiales bacterium
GTGCTTCACGACCCGTACGACGGCGCCCGAGGAGTCGAACACCGGGTTGTAGGCGCCACGGAGCCAGATCTCGTTGCCGTGCCGGTCGATCCGACGGAACTGCCCCTGCTTGAACTCGCCCCGGGCCAGCGACGGCCAGAAGTCGCGGTACTCGGCGCTCGACGCGATGTCGTGGGGCACCAGGGCGCTGTGATGCTGGCCCACGAGGTCCTCGAGTCGGTAGCCGACGACGGACAGGAACAACTCGTTGGCGTCGAGCACCGTGCCGTCGGGCTCGAACTCGATCATGCCCTGGCTCCGGCCGATGGCGTCACGGCTGGCCAGCTTCTGGGAGGTGATGTCGGAGGCGATCTTCACGACCTTCGCGACGCGACCGTCGACGTCGAGCACCGGGTTGTAGGTCGCCTGGATCCACACCTCCGAGCCGTCGCGGTGCACCCGATGGAACTCGCCCGCCTGGAACCGGCCGGCGCCGAGGGCCGCCCAGAATGCCCGGTAGCGATCCGACTCGGCCTCTCGCGGCTCCATGAAGATGCGGTGGTGTTGGCCCACGATCTCGTCGAGCGTGTAGCCGACCGTCGCCAGGAAGTTGGCGTTCGCGTCGAGGATCGTACCGTCGGGGGTGAACTCGATCATCGCCTGTGAACGGTCGAGCGCGTCGACCAGCGGGCGCAGAGGATCCTCCTCTACCGCAGCTGGACCCTTCGACCTCCACAACATGACAATCGGCTCCTTCGACCCTCCGAATCGGACACTTCCTGGAACAAGGTTCGGTGTGGGCCGGGCGGGCATGAGCGCCCGGCCCAGGGCAGAACTACCCGATCAATCCTGGTCAGCGGCTCGTTCGAGCGAGCCGGCGTGGCCACCGGCGTGGCGGCCGGCCAGGTAGCCGAAGGTCATGCCCGGCCCGATCGTGCCGCCGGCGCCGCCGTAGCCGCCGCCGGTGACGCCGGCCATCGCGTTGGAGCAGACGTAGAGGCCGGGGATCGGCTCGTCGTTCCAGTCGAGCACCTGCGCGTCCTGGTTGGCTCGGGGTCCGCCACAGGTGCCGTTCACCCCCGACTCCATCTTGATGGCGTAGTAGGGGGCGGTGTCGATCTCGCCGAGGGTGGCGTAGGGGGCGGGCAGGGTCGTGTCGCCCCAGAAGTTGTCGTAGCTGTTGTCGCCGCGACCGAACTCGTCGTCGTGGCCCTTGCGCACGTCCGCGTTGAACCGGTCGACGGTCTTGGCCAGTCCGACCCCGTCGAAGCCGGCCTTGTCGCCGAGCTCCTCGAGGGTGTCGGCCTCGACCGCCCAGCTCGGCACGGGATCGCCGGCCATCGAGGTGAACATGCGGTACTTGGGCATGAACTTCGCGTCGAAGATCAGCCAGTAGGGCAGGTTGGGGAACTCGTAGACGTCGGCGTCGTAGTTGTGGAGCGCGAAGCCGATGGCGTTGTAGTTGAGGGCCTCGTTGACGAACCGCCGTCCGTACTTGTTGACCATGATCGAGCCCGGCCGGGTCCGCTCGGACTGGCACGGCAGGTAGTGGGCGCGAGCGTCGCGATGGCCGGCGGAGGACTCCATCGACGACGTCATCCACCAGGCGTTGGCCATGTTGCCGAGGCTGGCCCCGACCTCCATCGCCATCAACAGGCCGTCGCCCTCGCACTCGGGCACGCTGATCGGCCCCGTCATCGGGCCGCGCAGGAACGTCTTGACCAGTCGCTCGTTCCACTCGAACCCGCCGGTGGCGATCACCACGCCGCTGCGGGCCCCGAAGCGGACGGTGGCGCCGTCGCGTTCGGCCTCGACCCCGACGACGCGACGCCCCTCGGTGATGAGGGTGCGGGCCCGGGTGTCGAAGTGGACCGGGATCTCGCGATCGAGCACCCCCTTGTAGAGCGAACCGATCAGGCCCTGACCCTGCGCTCGGAAGTCGCCGGCCCGCCGGGCCTCGATCTCCTCGGGCGTGCGCTCGGAGTAGTACTCCTCCATCCGCGAGATCGGCTTGGGCACGCCGGTCTTGGGCGGGTTGACGCGGCTGGCAAAGGCGCCGAGCTCATCGAACGAAAACGCCTCGGGATCGAGCGAGCGGCCGCCCTCGGCCATGGCGCCGAGCATGTTGGGCTGGTAGTCGGGGAAGCCGGTGAACAGCCGCAACCGGGTCGGCGTGTGGTCGTCGATGAACTTGACCATCTCGGGCCCGCCCTCGAGGAAGCCCTCCACGCAGTCGGGGTCGAGCATCTCCGGAGCCATCGCGTCGAGGTAGTTGACGACGTCCTCCACCGAGTCGTCGATGCCGTGCGCAGCCTGATGATGGTTGAGGGGGATCCACAGCATCCCGCCCGACATCGCCGTGGTGCCACCGACCATGTTCGCCTTCTCGACGATCACCACCTCCTGCGCCCCGTGGTGATGGGCCGAGAGCGCAGCGATCAGCGCCGCTCCCCCACTTCCCAGCACGACCACATCCGCGTCGACGTCGAACTCGCTCACTGCTCTCACCCCTCGGCCGCAGACGTCGAGATACAACGCCTGTCACATAACGAACGTTGCAGAACGATACGTGGTCCGCCCCCACCCCGCAATCGCTCGGCGGATTGCCGTCCGGGGTCACCCCGCTTAGCGTTGCGTCAGTGAACCCACGGGACCTTCGCCGACTCCTCGTCGCCGGCAGCGCGATCGCGGCGATCGGCCTCGGGGTGCGCTCGACGTTCGGCCTGTTCCTCAACGACATCAACGCCGCCCTCGACGCCGACACCGCCACCTTCGCGCTCGCCATCGCGATCCAGAACCTCGTCTGGGGCCTCGGGCAACCGGTGGCCGGCTCGATCGCCGACCGCTTCGGCTCGGCGCGGGTGCTCGCCGTCGGCGCGCTCCTCTACAGCGGCGGTGTGGTGCTGATGGCGACCGCGCAGAGCCCGGCGCAGCTCTATCTGTCGGGCGGCTTCGTGGTCGGCGTCGGACTCGCCGCCACCAGCTTCTCGGTCGTGCTGGCCTCGATCGGGCGCCGCTACCCGCCCGAACGACGGTCCACGGCGCTCGGCATCGCCACCGCCGTGGGCTCCGGCGGTCAGTTCGTGTTCGTGCAGTTCGCCAACCGGATCGAGGCAGCCAGCGACTGGCAGACGGCGCTGGTCGCCCTCGGGATCACCACGCTCGCCATTGCCGTCCTCGCGCGACCCCTCAGCGGCAACGCGGCCTCGACCGACACGAGCTCGACCGACACGACATCGACCGGGGACGGTGCAGCACCCGCCGCCACCCCGGCGAACGAAACGGCGGAGACCCTCGGGGCGGCGATCGGTCGAGCGACCGCCAACCGCTCCTACCTGCTGCTGTGCGCCGGCTTCTTCGTGTGCGGGGTGCACGTGACCTTCATCGCCACCCACCTCATCCCGTTCCTCGAGGCCGGAGCGGTGTCGGACTCGGTCGCCGGTCTGGCGTGGGCGCTCGTCGGCCTGACGAACATCGGCGGCTCCTACCTCGCCGGTGTGCTCGGCACCCGCCACTCCAAGCCACGCCTGCTCGCCCTGATCTACGGCGCCCGGGGCGTGGTGATCGCGGCGTTCGTGCTGGCGCCGATCAGCGACGTGACCGTGATCGGGTTCGGGGCGCTCATCGGCGTGCTCTGGCTGTCGACCGTGCCCCTGACCGGCGCGATCGTCGCCCAACAGTTCGGCACCCGTCACTCGGGCACCCTGTTCGGCATCGTGTTCCTGGCGCACCAACTCGGCGCCTTCGCCGGCGCCTACGGGGGCGGCTGGCTGGCCGACCGGACCGGCGACTACGCCGCCTCGTGGTGGGTGGCCGTCGCCCTCGCCGTCGGCGCGGCCGCCGTGAGCCTGTGCATCGACGAGGGTCCGCAGCCGCTCGAGCCGGCGCGCCGCCGAGGCCCGATCGTGCGGGTGGCTCGCCCGGCCGCCGGGCTCGGTGCGATCGCCCTGTTCGCCACGCTGAGTCTCACGACCACGCCGACGTCGGCGGCCGCCGCCGACGCGGCTTCGGCACGTGCGTTCGATCGCCCGGCGATCATCTGCCTCCTCCCCCACCCCGACGCCGGGAACTGACGGCGAGGCGCGAAGCTGGTCGTCATGCGGCGCCAGATCACCTCGATATCCACTCCCTCGATGCTCGCTCTCACCATCGTGGTCGTCGCCATCGCGTCGTCGTGCACATCGGCCGGCAGCGACGAGGCCGACGCGACGGCTGCAGTCACCACCACCGTTGCCGACGAGCCGATCTCGGTCGTGCTGCGCCTCCCCGAAGGCGGGCACGCCGAACCGATCGAGGGCGAGGTGCGGACCGACGACGGCGAGGTGGTCGCCGCCTTCACCTTCGCCCCCGATTTCGAGTTCCTCGAGGAGCCGTCGGGCGAGAACGGTTGGCGCCCGGCGACCACGCTCGTCGATGGCGTCGAGACCGTCGAGGTCGAACTCCCCCGTGCTGGCACCTACACCTTCGCCACCGGCGACAGCTTCTTCTGGGACGGCTGCGGCACGTGTGGCCACGGCAGCAGCAGCGGCGGTGAGGTGATCGCGACGGTCGACGACGGCGCCGAGGTCGAGGTCGACCTCGGCGAGACCGACACCTGGTCTTGACCTCGCGGCTCACAACTCGTGCTCAGTGGTCGGCGGCCTGGCGCTCCAGGTAGTCGGCGAACTTGGCGCGGGCCGCCTCGCGGCGCGTCGGCAGGTGGCCGTTGGGGAACAGGCCCTCGTGGGGCTCGTAGTCCCGCAACAGCTGGCGAGCGACGACGACCTTGTGCGACTCGGTCGGGCCGTCGGCCAACGCCATCACCTCGGCACCGACCATCCACCCCGAGAACGGCATCTCGTTCGACACGCCCAGCGAGCCGTGGAGGTGCATCGAGCGCTGCACGACGTCGTACATCACCTTGGGCATCACGGCCTTGATCGCCGAGATGTCCTTGCGGACCTTGAGGTAGTCGTTGTGCTTGTCGATCAGCCACGCCGTCCGCAACACGAGCAGACGGAACTGCTCGATCTCGATCCAGGAGTCGGCGATCTTCTCCTGGGTCATCTGCAGCGTGGCGAGGGTGCCGTCCCGGGTCTCACGGGCCAGGGCCCGCTCACACATCATGTCGAAGGCCTGGTTGACCCGGGCGATCGTGCGCATCGCATGATGGATACGGCCGCCTCCGAGGCGGGTCTGGGCGATGGCGAACGCCTGGCCCTCGCCACCGAGCACGTGGTCGGCAGGCACCCGCACGTTGTCGTAGTGCATGTAGGCATGGGAGGCGTCGGCCTCGTCCTCGGTGCCGATGCCGACGTTGCGGATGATGTTCACCCCGGGCGTGTCGGCCGGGACGATGAACATCGACATGCCCTTGTAGGCGCTGACGTCGGGGTTGGTCACCACCATCACGATGAAGAACTCGGCGTAGCGAGCGTTGGAGGAGAACCACTTGTAGCCGTTGATCACCCACTCGTCGCCGTCCCGCACGGCCTGGGTGGTGAACAGCGTCGGGTCGGCGCCGGCGTGGGGCTCGGTCATCGAGTAACACGACGAGATCTCGCCGTCGAGCAGCGGCTGGAGGTACTTGGCCTTCTGCTCCTCGGTGCCGTAGTGGGCGAGGATCTCGGCGTTGCCCGAGTCGGGGGCCTGGCACCCGAAGATCGTGGGCGCCCACCCGGAGCGGCCGAGGATCTCGTTGAGGAGCGCGAGCTTCACCTGGCCGTAGCCAGGGCCGCCGAGCTCGGGGCCGAGGTGGCACGCCCACAGGCCCTTGTCGCGCACCTGCTGCTGCAGCGGCCGCACGAGCTCGAGGGCGGCGCTGTCGCTCTTGTCGTAGGGGTCACCCAACACGAGGTCGAGCGGTTCCACCTCCTCCTTCACGAACTGGTCGGCCCAGTCGAGCAGCTCCTGGTACTCGGCGTCGGTCTCGAAATCCCATGCCATCGGTCGTGTCCCCTCGGTGTCCGTCGGTG
>JBPEXC010000241.1:0-3460 GCA_052032035.1 Acidimicrobiales bacterium
GACACCTCCGAGCGCTGCACCTGGCGGTCGGCGTCGTCGGCGAAGGCGATGAGCATGCCCTCGTGGGCCCGGTAGGCGCCGGTCTGGGAGCGTTCGAGGCCGTCGAGGAAGCCGCCGAGCACGACGAGCAACACCACGAGCAGGGTGAGGGCGACGCCGACCGCTCCGAAGCGGCGGGGCTGGCGCCGCAGTTCCTTGGTGGCGAGGTTCATGTCCCACCTCCGACGGCGCCGCCGGTGGTGGCCTCGAGGGGGTCGACGGCGAGCACCCGTCGGACGGCGCCGACCGAGGCGAGCAGTCCGAGCGCCACGATGAGGGCGATCGAGACCGCCGTGGTCGTCGGGTCGAGCGAGGAGCCGAAGGTGCCCTGGGCCAGCCGCAGCAGTCCCGCAGCGGCGGCAGCGCCGACCACCGACCCGACCCCGACCACGCCGAGGACCTGGACCAGCACCGGGGTGACGATGTCGCGCCGGCCCGCCCCGATCGCTCGCAACAGCACGAGGCTGCGCTGCTTCTGCACGGTGAGGATCAGGAAGAAGACGCCGGTGACGATCGTGACGACGATGAACAGCAGCAGGTAGAGGACCGAGAACGACTGGCTGATCTGGCCCGCTCCCGGCAAGGCCGTCGCAGCGACATCCCGGGGCAGGGCCTCCACCCCGTCGACCGCCGCCTCGATCGCGCTTGCGGCGTCGTCTGGATCGGCGACGGCATCGCCGAGGGTGACGGCGAACCACGACCGCGGCGGATCGATCGGTGCCTGGGCCTTGGCCTGCACGAGGGCGACGTAGTCGTCCCATGCGACGTAGAGGGTGGGCGACACGTCGAAGGCGGCGTCGTCGGCCACGCCCACGACCTCGAGGTCGATCCCGGCGATCGTCACCACCTCGCCGAGGTCGAACGAGTCGGTGAGGGCCGACCCGGCGAACAGCGCCTGTCCAGCGCCGGCGGGCCAGTCCCCATCGGCGAGTGAGCGGGGTCCGGCAGCGGTGAGGTCGCCGTCGATGCCGATCACGACCACATCGAGGTCGCCGGCCACGAAGGTCGAGATGCCGGCGACGGTGACGGAGTCGACGCCGTCGACGGCCGTGATGCTCGTGGCAACCCCGTCGGCCGAGTCCGGCGAGAAGAAGCTGGCCGACGGGTTCTGCCGGGCCGACTCGGTGTAGACGAACACGTCGGCCCGGTTGTTGTCGACACCGCCGGTGATGCCCGAGGTGAGGGCCCCGGCCACCGACTGGAAGAACAGCAGCAGCAACACCAGCAAGGCGACGGCGCCGACGAGGAGGGCGAACCGCCCCGGTGACCGTCGGAATTCTCGCCAGGCGATGAACACGCCGCGAGGCTATGCGTCGAGGCGCTGCCGAGGCCGGATCGGGCGGCCGGCGAGCCGCGGGACCCCGACCGCCACGGCGACACACAACCCCACCACCACGACCGCATGGAGAAGCCCATCACCCAGGGAGCCGACCTCCGGGCCGTCGACGGCCCACGTGCCGAGCTCGCGGCTCGACCACAGCGGCAGCAAGGCGGCGACCCGGTCGAAGGGGTTGACGACCGCCTGGATCCCGGCGAGGAAGAAGATCGCGAGCACCCCTTCGAGCTCACCGTCGATCACGGCGCCGACCCCGGTCCCGAGGGCGACGGCGACCAACGCGGTCACGACGAGGTTCACCCCGACGGCGCCGATCGACCGCACCGGCTGATCGAGGGCGACCAGGCTCCAGAACCCGACGACGAGGACGGCCGCCACCACGAGTTGCGCAGCGACTCGACCGAGGGCGAGGGCGCGAGGTGACCAGCCGAGGAGTCGCAGTCGCGGATCGAGCCGGCGACCGCTGTAGACGCCGAACAGCGCGGCGGTGGCCAGGGCCCACGACAGCCCGAACAGCAGGGCCCGCACGCTGCGACCGACCGCGTCGCGCTGGGTCAGGTAGAACACGAGCGGCATCGCGACGAGGATCGCCAGCGTGAGGCGGCGGCGCAGGAGGGCCCGCAGCGTGAGGCTGACGACGGTGCCGATGCCCTTCACCGGACCCCTCCGGCGGTGACCGGCCGGCCGATCTCGACGACCTGATCAGCCCGGTGCAGGACGTCGGGCTGGTGGGTCGACACCACGAAGGTCCGCCCGCGGTCGCGTTCACTCCACAGCAGATCCCAGAACCGCCCTGTGGCCTCGGAGTCGAGACCCTGGTAGGGCTCGTCCATCAGGACGAGTTCGGGGTCGCCGAGCAGGGCGGTGACGATCGCAACCTTCCGCCGGGTTCCGCCCGAGAGCTGGCCGAGGGGCCGGCCGGTGTCGCCGGCGCGCCATCCGATCTCGTCGGCCAGTCGGCGCCCCTCCCGAACGGCGACGTCGGCGACGAGGTCGAGCGCCGCACCGAAGAGGCGATAGTGCTCGTCCGCCGTGAGGTGGTCGTCGACGCCGCCCTCCTGGGGGACGTAGCCGATCGTCGGTGGCAGGCGGAACGTGCCGCCGTCGGGGATCGTGATCCCACAGAGGATCTCGAGCAGCGTCGACTTGCCGGCCCCGTTGGCGCCGATGAGGGCGACGAGCTCGCCCCGGTGGACCTCGAGATCGAAGCCGTCGAGCACCGGCCCGACCCGCCGATAGGACTTGCGCACACCGCAGGCCGACAGGACGAGATCGCCCCGGGACGCCGCTCGACCGGGCGAGCGCTCGACACCGGCGGCCTCGGCCAGGACGGCGGCGTAGTCGCCGGGCGTGCCGAACTCCTCGAGCGCCGAGCGACCGGAGGCGGCGAGGTGGGCCTCGGCCTCGGCGACCATCTCACTGCGATCGGCCAGCTCGACCCCCCGAGCGGCCAGTTCGTCGCCGAGTCGCGACAGCCAGGTGTCGGTCCGCATCACGGCGCCTCGGCGCCGAGCAGGAGTCCGCCGACCGATGCCGCGAACTTCGCCCAGGCATCGGCCTGTTCGGCCAGCTGGCGTCGGCCGTCGTCGGTGATCCCGTAGACCTTGCGGCCCGGTCCGCCGTCGCCGGCCTGCCAATCGGCGACGACCGCCCCGCGCTCGGCGAGTCGAGCCAGCGCCGGGTAGAGCGACCCGCCCGGCACCGTTCCCAGCCCGGCCGCCTCGAGGCGGCCGGCAAGTTCGTAGCCGTGAGCCGGGCCCTCGCGTAGCAGCGCCAGCAAGCACGGCTCGAGCACGCCCCGCAGCCAGTTCGGTCGCCGTTCGATCATGGCGCCGAGCCTAGGGCACTACTAGTCAGTCCGTCTATCTATTTCAGCAACGAACCTACTCCACGGCCGATGGGGGAAAACCGTTCCGCTTGCGCACCTAACGGCCGTTAGGTAGGTTGCCGGCGTGACCGCCCTTCCGATCAGCGAGCCGCCCGCATCGGCGACCGGCCCGACCGGCGGGCCCGGGCGTGAACGGATCCTCGACGAGGCGGCCGCCAGGTTCCTCGCCCAGGGCTACGCCGAGACCTCGCTGCGCC
>JBPEXC010000242.1:0-2992 GCA_052032035.1 Acidimicrobiales bacterium
CGTCGCCCTCCCGCTCTACGTGTGGGACCGCACCGGCTCGGAGGTGTGGACGTCGCTCACCTTCGCGGTCGAGCTCGGGCTCGGCGTGGTCCTCTCGGTGGTCGGCGGGGTGTTGGCCGACGCCTTCGACCGACGGCGGGTGCTCCTGGTCTCCTATCTGATCCGCTCGTCGCTCCTCGTCGGCGCCTTCGCGGTCGACCCCCTGCTCGGCGCCGTCGCCCTCGGTGTGTGGGCTCGGGCGTTGGGCATGGCCGACAACCCCTCGTTCGACGCCCTCGTCCCCGCCCAGGCCGCCGGCGACCTGCAGCAGGTCGTGGCGCTGCGACGGCTCGTGCAGGCCGTGTCGATCACGATCGGGCCCGGCGTCGGCGGGCTCGCCGTCTGGCTCATCGGCCCCCGGGCGTCGCTCCTGCTCAACGCCGGGACCTTCGTGGTCGCCTTCGCCGTCCTGGTCGGTGTGCGCAACCTCGATCTCGACTACGAGCAGCGACGGGCCGCCCGGAGCGGCGTGGCGCTCGGTGCGGCGGTGCGCGAGCTGTTGGCGGGCATGGCGGTGACGCTGCGCACCCCCGGCGTGCGACGGCTGATGCCCTACAACGTGATGATCATGGCCCAGGTCGGCCTGCTGATGGCGGCCGCCGTCGTCTTCTACGAACGTGAGCTCGACGCCGCCGACTACTGGTACGGGCTGGCGGTCGCCGGCTACGGCATCGGCAGCGCGGTCGGGCTGGGGGTGGCCGGCAGTCGACACATCCCGTGGGCGCTGCCTCGCATCATCGTCGTCGCCACCCCCTTCTACGCCGTCGCTTGCGCCATTGGTGCGGCGGTCGAACAGCCGGCGGTGCTGGCGGTGAGCTGGCTGCTGTGGGGTCTGCTCCTCGGTCCCGAGTTCGTCAAGACCGAGACGTTCTTCGTCGGCAGCGTCGCCGAGCGCGAGCGGGGGCGAGCCTTCGCCGGCCTCGGGGTGGCCAACTCCCTCGGCATGGCGGTCGGCTCGCTGGCGGCCGCCCCGCTCCTCGACGCGTTCAGCTCGCGGGTCGTGATCCTGGGCACCGGCGTGGCGGTGCTCGTCGGCCTCGCGTTCTGGGTCGGTCCGGCCCTGCAGGGTCACGCCTGGCCGGAGGACCGGGTGAGCCCAGTCACCTGATGCCAGTCACCTGATGCCAGTCACCGGGCCGGATTCGTTGGACGGATCTGCTCACATGCGGTTCGTTGTCGCCAACGAACCGTGGCGGCCGGGATCTTGTCGACAAAGAACCACCCGCTCACGCTCCGGCGGACATCATGGTCGTCGAGGGGCGCGCCTCCGAGCGCGGTCGGAGAGGGGTCGGCGATGACGGGATCGATGGCGACGGGTCGCGAGAGCTGGCGGTGGCCGCGGCTCGGCACGTCCTACCGACCGGAGACGGTGGACCGCTGGTCGCAACCGCTGGTGCGGTCCTATGTGGGGCTCCGGCTCCTGATCGGCACGCTCGGACTGCTCCTGCCGCTCACGCTCGTCCTCACCGACTGGCTGCTGCTCGACGACCAGCGGACGATCCGCGGATCGATGAGCGCCTACTACCACTCGGGCGCCCGTGACCTCTTCGTCGGCGGCCTGACCACGGCGGGCATCATCCTGGTCGGCTACCAGTTCTGGAGTTGGTGGACCTGGGACTTCCTGCTGTCGTTCGTCGCCGGCGTGGCCACGATCGTGGTGGCTTTCGTGCCGACGGGTCGACCCAACGCCACCGGCGACGCGTTCTCGTGCGACCGGGTGGTGGCCCCCGGGGTGCCGCCGTGCGCAGCGCTGCAGGCCGAGCTGGGCGAGGCGACCGCTCGGACGATCCACCTGATCGCCGCCGCCGTGCTCGTCGCTGCGTTCTGTGCGCTCTGCGTGGTGTTCGCCCTGCGGCAGTTCGGGTTCGGCGCCGCGGCCCGATCCCTCGTCGGCTACCGACCCGTCGACGACGCGCCGCCGCTCGGGGTCCCGGTCGTGTTCCACGCGCTGCGGTCGGGGCAGGTGTCGATCGTGGCCCACGTGCGGCGCCACGTCCCCAAGGCGGTGCTGTTCCTGCTGTGCGCCGTCGGCGTCGTGGTCGGGGGTGCGTGGGCGATGCTCGGGGTGCCGCTGCCGTGGCCCGGGGCCACCGACCTGCCACCGACCTACCTCGGGGAGTTCGTGGCCTTCACCAGCTACGGCGCCGCGTGGATGGTGGCGAGCTGGGACCTGCTCAAGCAGGCCGGCCCCCTGCGCTCGGTCGTCGACGCCGTGGGCCGGGCGATCACGTCGAACTGACTCGCCGGCTACCCGGTGAACAGGCCGCCGGCGGGGAAGAGGATCTGGCCGGTCGTGAACGACGAGTCGTCGCACGACAGGAACACCGCCGACGACGCGATCTCGCTCGCCTCGCCGAAGCGGCCCATCGGGGTCATCGCCAGCATGCCGGCGCGGGCCTGGTCGTTGCCGCGCAGTCGGGCGGTCATCGGGGTCTCGATGTAGCCCGGGCCGATGGCGTTCACCCGGATGCCGAGCGGCGCCATCTCGAGGGCGAACGCCTTGGTGAGCATCCAGACCCCGGCCTTCGACACGCAGTAGTCGACCGCGCCGCGCAGTGGCACCTTGGCCGCCGCCGATGCGATGTTGACGATCGTGCCGCCGGTGCCGGCCTCGAGCATCGCTCGGGCGGCGAGCTGGTTGATCATCATCACGCCGGTGAGGTTCACGTCGAGCACCCGTTGCCAGGCGTCGACGGGCTGGTCGATCAGGCCACTGCCGTCGCGCTCGACCCCCTCGCCGCTCACGTAGCCGGCGTGGGACACCCCGGCGGCGGCGACCACGGCGTCGAGGCGACCATGGCGGTCGAGCGCGGCGGCGATCAGGGCCTCGTTCCTCGGGCCCTCGGTGACGTCGACCTCGACGGCGTGCGCCGTGCCACCGCTGCTCTCGATGTCGGCGACGACCTCGCCGGCGAGGTCGAGGTGGAGGTCGCCGATCACGATCCGAGCCCCC
>JBPEXC010000243.1:0-5790 GCA_052032035.1 Acidimicrobiales bacterium
GACTTCGGCGCCTTCGTCGACGTCGGTGCCGGCGAGGGGCTCGTCCACCTCAGCGAACTCTCGGAGTACCGCGTGTTCACCCCCGAGGAAGTGGTGACGCCGGGCGAGGACGTCAGGGTCAAGATCCTCTCGGTCGACAAGAAGCGGCGGCGCATCGAGCTCTCGATTCGCCAAGCGGTGAGTAGTGACTTCGGCTGACCCCCGATTCGTCGACATCACCAACGAGTTGGCCGACGCCGTCGTCGACGCGGTGCCCGGGTGGTTCGACGCCGTGGCCCGCCGGCACCTCGGCACCGCCGGCGCTCCCGAACGGTGGGCGCTCGACGTTGCCGAGGCCGCCACCCGGATCGAACGGGAGATCCGAGCCCTCGCCGAGATCGACATCGACGCCCAGCGCACCACCCCGCTCACCAGCATTCGTACCCTCGCAGCGGTCGCCACCCCACTGTTGCGGCTCGAGGGCGTGGCGCAGGTGACCCGCGACCCTCATGCGGTGTCGATCCACCCCGACGATGTCTTCGACCTCACCCCGGGCGGGTTCGCCGACCTCGGCGACCGGGTCCAGGCCGCCGGTCTGGCCTGGGGAGCCGCCAAGGCCCACCTCCACCTCCAACGACGCCGCAAGGACCCCTCATGACGATCGCCGTGGCCATGCCGGACATGATGGATCGCAGCCGACTCGGCGGCGCCGAGGTGACGGTCGTGCGGGATCGCGCCGCACTGGTCGACAGCGGCGCAACACTGGTGCTCGTGGATCTCGACCGCTGTGACGACCCCTCGGTGTTCGTCGCCGACGGTGTGCGAGCCGTCGGCTACGGCTCCCACGTCGACGACGAGCGCCTCGACGCCGCCCGAGCCCTCGGGTTCGACGAGGTGCTGGCCCGCTCGGTGTTCTTCCGCCGGCTCCCCGAACTGCTGGGGCAGGCGTCGTGAAGCGCGTCGCCGACCCCCTGCTCATCGCCCCCGAGCTCGCCGGCTCGGACTACACCACCGCCCACGCCGCCGCAGCCGACGCCTGGTTCACCGAGTTGTTCACCGACCGGGTGACCGACCCGTCGGGGCTCGCCCTGGTGGCCGTCGGCGGCTACGGCCGCGGTGAACTGTGGCCCCACAGCGACCTCGACGTCATCCTCCTCCACGACAAGCGGTCCGACATCTCCACCGTCGCCGAACAGCTCTGGTATCCGGTGTGGGATCGGGGTCTGAAGCTCGGCTACGGCGTCTTCACGCCGAAGGAGGCGGCCCGGCTCGCCGCCGACGAGCTCGACCAGGCCACGTCGTTCCTCGAGACCCGCTTGATCGTCGGTGACGACCGGCTCCTCGACGCCCTCGACCGGGCGATGGCCAAGCTCTGGAAGAAGCAGGGCAAGGACCTGATGGCCCAACTGTCGGCCCGGGTGTCGGCCCGTCACGCCGAGGTCGGCGACGTCGCCTTCAAGATCGAGCCCGACCTCAAGGAGGGGCGCGGCGGGCTGCGCGACCTCCACGCCATGGCCTGGGGCGAGCGTGCCGTGCCCGGGTTCGCGTCCGACATGCTCGACGACCTCGCCGAGGAGGCCGCGCTGCTGTCGACGGCGCGGGTCGCCCTCCACCGCACGTCGGGTCGGGCCCGCGACCAGCTCACCTTCGACGACCAGGACGCCGTGGCGGCCGAGCTCGGTTACGACTCGGGGCAGGAGTTCATGTACCAGCTCGCGCTCGCCGCTCGGCGGGTGGCGTGGTGCTCCGACGAGGCCTGGAGCCGCTGGGAGCACGGCCGCAACCGGCCCGTGCGGGGCCATCCCTGGATCCTGCTCAGCGACCAGCTCGAACTCCTCGACGGGCGGATCGAGTTGCGGGTCGAGGTCGATCCGGCCTCCGATCCGCTCCTCGTGTTGCGGGTGGCCGAACAGGCGGCCCGCACCGACACCGTGATCGGGCGCCGCACCCTCGAGGCGCTGCGGGCCGCCCCGGCGCCGCTGCCCGAGCCGTGGCCGGAGGAGGCGCGCGACCTGTTCGCCAAGCTGCTGCTCGCGGGCAAGCCGGCGATCGACGTGATCGAGGACCTCGACGAGTTCGATCTGATGGTTCGCCTCCTCCCCGAGTGGGACGACGTCCGCTGCCGCCCGCAGCGCAACGTGATGCACACCTTCACCGTCGACCGCCACCTGTGCGAGGCGGCGGTGAACGCGGCGGAGGAGGCCGACACCGTCGAACGGTCCGACCTGCTCGTCGTCGGTGCCCTCCTGCACGACATCGGCAAGGGCTACCCCGGCGACCACACCGAGGTCGGGGTCGTGAAGATCGAGGAGATCGCCACCCGGATGGGCTATCCCGACGCCGAGGTGGCGGTGCTGGCCGACCTGTGTCGCTACCACCTGCTGCTGCCCGACGTCGCGGCGCGGCGCGACATCGCCGACCCCGGCACGATCCGGTCGGTCGCCGCCGCCGTCGACTCGGTCGAGTTCCTCCACCTCCTCGCCGGGGTCACCCGGGCCGACTCGAAGGCCACCGGGCCGTCGATGTGGGGGTCGTGGAAGGCCGAACGACTCGCCCAGCTGGTGAAGCGCACCGCCTACAGCCTCGAGCACGGCGAGATGCTCGAGGGCGACGGCGACGAGTTCCCCACCCCCGACCTGCTCGAACGGATGGCGGCCGGTGGCGTGGAGGTGACCGGCGAACGCACGACGCTCACCGTGACCGCGCCCGACCGGGCCGGCCTGTTCGGCACCGTCGCCGGCGCCCTCGCCACCCTCGGGCTCGAGGTGCTCACCGCCGCCGCCGGCTCGGACGGCAACGGGATGGCGGCCAGCCGGTTCACCGTGCAGGACCCGGCCTCGGGCCCTGTCGACTGGACCCGGGTGTGCCGCAAGGTCGAGGCCGCCCTCGACGGCCGCCTCGCCCTGGCGGCCCGGGTGACCGCACGGGCTGCCGAGCACGGCCGGTTCCGTCGCCGGCTCGCCGCAGCGCCGCCCCGGCGGCAGGTCCACATCGACAACTCGATCTCCGATGTGGCGACCGTCGTCGACGTCCACGCCCCCGACACGATCGGCCTGCTCTACTACCTCACGCGGGCGTTCGCCGAGCTGCGGCTGGAGATCAACTCGGCGAAGGTCCAGACGCTCGGTCCCGACGCCGTCGACAGCTTCTACCTCACCCGTGAGGGCGCGTCGATCACCGACGCCGAGCTGTTGCGGGAGCTCGAGCTCGCCGTCGAGGACGTGATCAATGACCAGTGAGCGGTCACCGGAGTCGGATCAGGAGCTGTTGCGCTGGGCCGAGGCCCTCGCCGGGATCGCCCGGACGGGACTCGGGTTCACCCAGGTGCAGTACGAGCGCGAGCGGTTCGAGGAGGTGCTGGCGGTCGCCGCCGACATTCGCTCCCGAGCCGCCCTCCCGCGACCGGACGAGGCCGCGGCGGACCTGTCGGCCGAGTGGCTCACCACGGTCGGCTCCGGGATCTCGGGGTACGTCACCCCCAAGATCGCCGTCGGCGCCATCGTGGGCGACGACGACGGTCGGCTGCTGATGATCCAACGGGCCGACAGCGGGGTGTGGCTCTATCCGACCGGGTGGGCCGACGTCGGTTACTCGGCCGCCGAGGTGGCGGTGAAGGAGGTGGCGGAGGAGACCGGGATCGACTGCGTCGTCGAGCGGCCGTTCGCCATCTACGACGGGCTGCAGCTCGGCTTCAGCGCCGTGCCGATGTACTCGATCGTGTTCCAGTGTCGAGCGATCGGCGGCACGCTCAGCCACCATCCCCACGAATGCCTCGACGCCGGCTTCTTCAGCCGGGACGCGCTGCCGTCGCCGATCGCCAACTTCGACCTCTGGGGCGACCTGGCCTTCCGGGCCGTGGCCGGCGAGCACTACGAGGCCGACTTCGACCGGCCCCGCCGTCCGGTCTGGCGCGACGAGCCCTAGTTCTGCTCTCGCAGCGGTGTTGCTCGTTCTGCTCCCGCAGCGGTGTTGCTAGTTCTGCTCCCGCAGAAATTCCTCGAGCTCCGAGATGAGGTTGTCGCCGGAGTCGGGGCCCATCGATTCGTCGTAGCGACGCTCGAGGTCGCGGACGTAGGTGGCGGTCTCGTCGTCGGCGTCGACGAGTTCGTCGATCTGCCGTTCGTAGTCGGCGGCCTCCTCGACGAGGTCGCCGCCGAGGATCGGCACGCCGGTGAGGGTGCCGAAGCGATCGAGCAGGGCCAGTGCCGCCTTGGGCGAGGTGGCGTGGGGGACGTAGCTCGGCACCGACCCCCACAGTGAGACCGAGCCGACGCCGGCCTGTCGGCAGGCGTCGTGGAGGACCCCGACGATGCCGGTCGGGCCCTCGTAGTTCGACGGTTCGAGGTCGAGGCGGTCGCACAGCGCCGGGTCGGCGCTCGTGCCGAACACGGTCGTCGGTCGGGAGTGGGCGACGTCGGCGATGAGGGCGCCGAGCGACACCACCAGTTCCACGCCGGCCTCGGCGGCGAACTCGGCGATCTCGCCGGCGAACGTGCGCCAGCGGAGCTGGGGCTCGACGCCGCGCAGCACGATCAGGTCGTGGGGCGCCGGCGCGGCGTCGCCGGCCTCGTCGCCGTCGCGGTCGAATGCGGCGGCCAGCAGGTCGTTGGCCGGCCACTCGATCCGACGGCCGCCGCCCTCGTCGAGGCGTACGAAGGGGCGGGTGGCGGAGAAGTCGTAGAACGGCTCGGGGTCGATCCCGGCCACCTTGACGGCGTCGACCTGGTCACCGATCCGCTCGACGGCGGTGGTGGCGGCGTCGCCGGCGTCGTTCCAACCCTCGAACGCGACGACCAGCACCGGACGGTGCAAGGTGGGTCGATCGCTCTCGGGGACGGTCCAGCGCAGGTGCTCCACGACCTCACCGTACCGGGCGAGGGCCGCCCGACGCGTTCGACGGCCGGTCGGGGGTGCATACTGGCGTCGTGAGCACCCAGAGCACGCCCTCGCCCGTCGAGATCATCGAGGCCACGGAGGTGACGCCGGAGCTGGTCGACGCCTTCGCTCGGCTGATCCCCCAGCTCTCGTCGTCGAACCCGCCGCCCTCGGCCGAGGTGCTCCAGGCGATCGTGTCGTCCGAGGCGTCGACCCTGCTCCTGGCCGTGGAGGACGGCACCGTGCTCGGGAGTCTGACCCTGGCCATGTTCCGCATCCCGACCGGGCTGCGGGCCTGGATCGAGGACGTGGTCGTCGACGACGCCGCTCGCGGCAAGGGCGTCGGCCGGCTCCTCAACGAGCACGCCATCGAGGTCGCCCGCGCCGCGGGCGCCACCACGGTCGACCTCACGTCGCGACCCACCCGCGAGGCCGCCAACCGGCTCTACCAGCGGATCGGCTTCGTGGCCCGCGAGACCAACGTCTACCGCTACGACCTGGACTGACGCGCCAGCAGCGCACTCATCAGTTGCAGCGCCTGCTCACGGCGCAGCGCCCACGCGCCCGTCGGCAGCATCGCCACCGAGCGCCGCAGCAGCTCCCATTCCTGACGATCGGGGTCACCGGTGACGGTGCTCGAGGGCTCTTCCATCCCTGGACTGTAATCGAACAGGTGTTCGATTCACAAGTGTTGGGCGTCGGTCAGTGCCGGGCCCTCGAGGATCCGGAGCAGGTCGGCGTTGCGGAACCCGAAGGCGTGGTTGAGGGCCAGCATCGGGGTGTTGTCGACCGCCACCCAGGTCTGGAGCCAGCGCGACCGGCCGGCCTGGGCGAGCGAGGAGAGCTGGCGCAGGTTCGCCGCCTTGAGCGCCCGACCGACGCCTCGCCCCCGGAAGGTTCGATCGACGAGGGTGTCGTCCTGCACGGCGATCTCGG
>JBPEXC010000244.1:0-5517 GCA_052032035.1 Acidimicrobiales bacterium
GAGGATCTCCTCGAGATCCGCCTCGACGTCGTCGGGATCGGTGTCGTCGTCCTCGTCGTCGTCATCGGAATCGACGCGGCGGGCCCGGGGCCGGGCCTCCTCTTCCTCGTCGTCATCCTCGTCGTCATCGTCGGCCAGTTCGCCGTCGAAGTCGCCGCCCATGTCGTCGTCGAGGTCGTCGTCGTCGAGATCCTCGTCGAGGTCGTCGGGATCGACCTCGTCTTCCATCTCCTCCTCGTCGTCGAGGAGTTCTTCGTCAAGTTCTTCGTCGCTCATTGGCTCTTCGGTCCCGTACCAGTTCGTCGATTCGGCCGGACTCTACACAGGCCGAGCTGCCGTGCGTGGCACCCCGCCAACAATCTCGGCCCGGGAGGTGTGACCTCCCTCACTCCGAGCTGCGTCGAGCCCCTCAGCGGGGCCAGCTGCGCTCCCCGGCGAACCGTCTGCTCAACTCGAGCACGTTGGCGACGTAGCCCTCCGAGATGTCGAGCACCCCATCGCGATCCACCGAGTTGGGACCCTGGAAGTAGCCGGCGAGAGCGATCTCGACGTCGCCGCCCGAACGATCGAGCAGGTAGCGCAGGTAGCGGGCGCTGATGCGGATGTTGTCCTCGGGCACGGCGGGGTCGAGATCGGGCCGACCGATGAAGCGCTCGGCCACCCAGACACTCGTGCCCGGCATCAGCTGACCGATCCCGACGGCGCCGACCGACGACACGGCGTCGTTGTTCCAGCCCGACTCCTGCCAGGCCAGGCCCATCAGGAGGTTGGGGTCGATCCCGTTGCGGCCCGCCCACTCCTGGAACAGTGGCACGTAGCTGCGGCGGACCGGGTCGTTGGCGATGGCCGCCGGCAGCGACACCGAGGCCGCCTGACCGGGGATCATCAGCGTGGCGCCGGCCCGGACCCGGTGGGGGTTGGTGATGCCGTTGGCCGCCATCAGCGCGTCGAGGCTCACGCCGTGATCACGGGCGATGATCGACAGGGCGTCGCCGGGTTGCACCACGTAGGAGCCGCCGGTCGCCGGGGCCCCTGTGGTGCCGCCGCCGGTCGACGGGAGCTCGAGCCGCTGTCCGGCCCGGATGCGATGAGGATCGGTCAGGCCGTTCAGCCGAAGGACCTCGCTCATGCTCACCGCGTGGTCACGTGCGATCTCCGAGAGAGTGTCGCCCGGCTGGACGACGTAGGTCTCCGCTCGCACCACCCCGGGGGCCACGCCCATCAACACACCCGTCAGGGCCAAGGTTGCCGCCACACGCCGACGCCACGGTCGCGCGGACTCCGCCAGAAGTTCCACCATGCAAGGCCTATCGGCCTGCCCCCGGCGGTCATGAGGGCGGCGGTGCGGTTGCGCCTCAGCCGGCGGTGCGGTTGCGCCTCAGCCGGCGGTGCGCTTGGCCTCGGCCCGGCGCTCGGCCTCGAGGCGCTCCAGATCGGCCTCGGAGGAGTGGTTCACGAAGCTCATCATCTCCGCGATCGCGTGGTGGCCGGCCTCGTCGGCGATCTTGCGATGCATCTCCTGGACCACCGTGCGGTAGGCGGGGTGGCCCTGGGGCGTGCTGCGGAGCTCGAGCATGTGCATCGCCGCCCGGGCGTTGAGGTTGAGGTTGAACCGCACCCGGTAGGCGAGCGCCACGGCGTAGGACGCCTGGTCGCCGAAGGGCGGCTCGAGCAGTTCGTAGAGCGAGGCCGAGCGCTCCATCGCGTCGTCGAACTGCTCGGTCAGGCCGGCCTCGTCGACCAGTTCCGGACGGGTGTAGCCGTGGCGGGTCGACAGCGTCTGCCACTCCACGGTGAGCGTGCGGTGCCGCTGCAGGTCCCGGAAGGCGCCGTAGTCGGCCAGGATGTCGAAGCGATAGAAGGGCCGCTCGGTGGCTCGCCCGGGGCGGTGCCGTCGATTGCGACGCTCGCCGACGTAGGCCCGCACGACGCGCACCCGATCCTCGACCGACATCGCCCGCACCTGGTCCTCGATCCGCTGCTCGGACAGGCTCGAGAACGGGTAGAGCATCGAGGCGACCATCTTCACCTCGGCGTCCGGGTCGAAGTCGACCAGCGTCACCCCGGCGGTCGTGTCGGGCGACTCCGAGGGCAGGAGCTCCTCGGCCAGGTCGGCCATGTGCAGCCGGTTGTCGGCCAGGTACGTGCTCCACGCACCCCCACGGTCGGGGAGGTCGACGCGCCGCACGAACGACGGGATCACCTTCCGCAGTTCGGCGAGGATGAGATCTGCGTAGGTGCGGGCCTCGGGGAGCGGGTGCGACCGCATCCGCAACAGCAGCTGTTCGTAGGCCTGACCCGACCCGTACATGCCGACGTTCGACTGGGCGGCGGCCGGGAGCACACCGCGCACGGCGTCGAGCGCCTTGGCCTTCACGGCCTGGCGATAGACGAAGTCGGAGTCGCCGGGCGACTTCGGCGTGGTCGCCTTCACGTGCTCCTCGACGATGCCGGCCATGCGGGCGTAGGCGTCGAACAGCCGGTCCATGTCGCCGATGTAGCGGGTGCCGACCTCGCTGGCGCAGATCTCGGGATCTCGGTAGTAGCGATAACGCCCCTCGACCCGGGAGTCGTAGGCGATGTAGCGGGTCGACTGCTCGAGGTAGCTGGCGAGGCGGCCCCACTCGAGCACCTTGGTGAGCAGGTTCGAGGCCTGCTCGCAGGCCAGGTGCACGCCCCCGAGCTGGGCGACGGAATCGTCGCCGTACTCGACGAAGACCTTCTCGTAGAGGTCCTCCGCCCGCTGCAGTCCGATCGTGGCGTCGATGGTGGCGTCACCCTCGATGTCGAGCTCGCCGACGAACTCGTCGAGGAACAACCGACGGAGGCTCTTGGAGCTGCGGGAGTAGCGGGCGAAGAGCGCGCCCTTCACCACCTCCGGAAGGTTCACCAGGGCGAAGACCGGCTGATCGAGGTTGGTGAAGTAGCGGCGGAGGATGTCGGCCTCGGCAGGCGTGTATTCCTCGACGACGTAGGCTCCCACGGCGACCGAGCGTATTCGTTCGACCACCCTTCCGGGTGGATTCTCAGACGACGAGGACGAATCGGTCGGTTTGGAGGCGGCACCGGATCCGGCGGGCGGTGCCGACCCGCACGCCGTCGACCCAGACCGGGGTGGCGCTCGGCGCCTCCCACTCGAGGGTGGCGGCCCGACGGGTGGTGAGCGCCGGATGGGGAAGGTGCGTGCCCGACGGTGCCCGCCGGCGGGCCTCGAGGCGATCCCGGAGGCCGAGCCGACCGAACGTGGCGTCGAGGCGGTCGTCGTTGGGGTGCGCCCGGGGCCCGAGGTACCAGTCGCCGAGCCAGGCAGCGTTCATGGCGACGAAGGCGTCGCCTCGCCACCACCGGCGATGGGCCACGACGTGGGCCACGAACGGCCGCTCGGCGGCGTCGTCGAGCCGGACCCAGCCGAGATCGATCGGCAGGAACTGGCTCTCCGGGCGCACCCGGTCCGCGCCCCCGACCGTGGTCAGCAGGTCGCCCGACCGCACGCGGAACGGGCCGGCGCCCTCGACCGCACGACGGGCCAGGTCGGCGTCGTCGACCGCCACCTCGAGATCGGCGGGCGGGGGCCCGGCGTGCCCCCAGGCCTCACCCTTGCGGATCGGCATCGGGGTCCTCGTCGGCCTGGACCTCGGTCGACGCCGCCACGAGGCCCCGGTGGAAGGCCTCGGCGGCCACGCCGGCCGCTCGGCCCGTGTCCGGTACAGGGGCGAGGATGGCCACCTGCCGGAGCAGGTCGATCAGTAGGCGCGACGTGCGAACGAAGTCGCCGGGGGTGAGTTCCTCGTCGTCGAGCACGTCGTCGAGGTCGCCACCGGACGCCCAGGCGTGGGCAATGCCCATGAAGCCGGCGTCGGGGCGACGGGTCTCCGGCAGGTGGCGGCTGCGTTCGGCCTTGTTGAGGTCGCGGTGGGCCTTGGTGAACGCCCCGAAGCGGCGCCGTAGGGTGCCGGTCGGGAACCACGGCTCCGGCCGCGGACCGGAGCGACGCTCCTCGAAGACGACCGCCGACACCAGCGCCGCCACCTCGGCCGGCCCGAGCCCGTCGAACAGACCGTCGACCAGGGCCTCGGCGAGGAGCAGGTCGCACTCGTGGTAGATCCGGGCCAGCCGCTGGCCGGAGTCGGTCAGCTCCCAGCCGTCGAGGTGGCCGCGGTCCTCGAGCAGGTCGATGACCCGATCGAACTGCACGCCGAGCGACGCCTGCCGCTCGGCCACCTGGAGCCGCTGCCGTTCCAGGTCGTGCTCCATCTGGTCGAGGCGTCGCAGCAGGCGCCGCGCCTGGGCCGGCACCTCCTCGACCGACAACGGCCCGCCGTCGGGGCGACGCGACCGTTTGGAGCGTCGGGAGGTGTCGAGGCCCTTGGCCAACTCGAACAGGAAGGTCGTCGACGTCGGCAGGTACGGCTCGGGCACCGGGACCGTGCCGACCACCTCGGGCGGTTCGTCGAGCAGGTCGGCAGAGATCTCGTAGGTGTCGACCTCGGCGTCGACGGTCACAACCTTGACGCGCTTGCCCTTGCGGTAGGCGACCGACACCACCACCTGGGGGCTCGGGAGCGCCGCCCGCCCCCCGGGCACGCCGCCGTCGAGACGCACGACGTCGCCGGGCGACAGCTGGCTGAGGGCGTACTGGATCTCCTGGGCGTCGCGATCGGCCACCTGGGGGGTGACCAGGGCCGCTCGCAGGTCGTCGACCGTCCCGTACTCCCGTTCGATCCGTCGGGTCAGCTGATGGTGACGGTCGCGGAGCTTCTCGTTGCGCTTCTCGCTGCGAACGACGTCGGCGTCGGAGCGGAACTGGGCGAAGCTCAGGTCGAGGAGCTGTCGGGCGCGGTCCTGGTCGTAGCGGCGCACGAGGTTTGCGGCCATGTTGTAGGTCGGACGGAACGCAGAGCGCAGCACGAACTGCTTCGACGATGCCAGGTCGGCGACCTGCTCGAAGCGCACCCACGGCGACCACAGCACCACGGCGTGGCCCTTCGGGTCGATGCCGCGTCGACCGGCCCGCCCGGTGAGCTGGGTGTACTGCGCCGGTGTCAGGAACTCGTGGTGCTCGCCGGTGAACTTGGTCAGCTTGTCGATCACGACGGTGCGGGCCGGCATGTTGATCCCGAGGGCCAAGGTCTCGGTGGCGTAGACCATCTTCACCAGACCGCGCACGAAGCAGGCCTCGACGGCCTCCTTCAGCGGCGGGACCATGCCGGCGTGGTGGGGTGCGACGCCGGCCTCGAGGGCGCCGAGGAACTCGTCGTAGCGCAACACCTCGCGGTCCGCCGCCGACAGCGACGCCACGTGATCGGCGGCGATCGTGCGGATCTGTTCCCGCTCGGCTGCGGTGGTGAGGACCAGGCCGCTGTCGTAGACGGCCTTGGCCGACTCCGAGCAGCCGGCCCGACTGAAGATGAAGTGGATCGCCGGCAGGAGTTCCCGCTGCCGGAGTTCGCGCACGATGTCGAGGCGTCGCGGCGTCGCCCACTTCGGGCGGGGCGACCGCTTGCCCTTGACGGCGCC
>JBPEXC010000245.1:0-3254 GCA_052032035.1 Acidimicrobiales bacterium
GACCGCTTCTTCGTCACGGCCTCGCGTCGGGTGAAGAAAAAGTTCGCCCAACGGCGAACTTTTCCGGCGGTGGCTCCGATCAGGCCGGATCGCCGGCCGTCGCCGCGGCGAGCGCCTCGGCCCGACGCTTGAAGTCGGGCAGCGCCGCACGCACGATCTTGGCCTCGGCCCGACGCTTCACGAAACCCGGCAGAGGCACCGCCAGATCGACGGCGAGCTCGTAGGTGACCTCGGTGGCGTCCGGGTCGTCGACCGCCGGTTCGAAGCTGTAGACCCCGTCGAGCCGACGGGCCAGGTCGCCCTCGGTCAGCTCCCAGCTCAGGCGGGCGGGCAGCTTCGAGTGGTCGTAGCGCAGCACGTAGCGGGTGCGGCGGCCGATCGCCTCGGCGACGAACGCTGCGACGGTCGCCCGACCCTGGGCGTCGCGTTCCACCACCTCGACCGAGGTGATGCCGTCGGCCCACTCGGGGTAGGCGTCGAGGTCGGTGGCCACGGCGACACAGCGGTCGATCGGGGCCATGACGGTCGTGTGCTGCCGGGTGAATTCCGCCGGCGTCTCGAACAAGGCCACGAGCCGGACCCTATTGCGTCGCGGACCGTTTTGCGAAGCGGCCGTGGCGAGCGCCCAGCAGGCCCGCCACACCGATGCCGAGCAGTGGCGTGAGTGTGGCGAAGATCGCCTCGGTGTCCGGTGAGGCGATCGCCACACCGAGCCCGACGACGACCTGGACCGCCACCAGCGACCACATCCGTCGACGCACCGCCGTCGGTACGGCACCGTCGCCGAGGAAGAACGCCCCGACGACGGTCACCTCCTCGTCGCGGCTCCTCGACGCCGCCACCACGAAGGCGACGGCGCACGCGACCAGGCCGGCGCAGAAGGCGGCGAGGAACACCGCAGCGATCCCGTAGCGGAGCGACTCGCCGACCCCGAGCACCAGACCGCTCAACACCACGTGGACGACCGTCACGGCCAGCTGGATCCGCTCGAGGAGCGCTCCGCCCCCGGTCCGCTCGGTCATCGTCGCTCCGTGCTGTTCAAAGCCGTGCTGTTCAAAGCCGTGCTGTTCAGGGCCGTGCTGTTCAGGGCCGTGCTGTTCAGGGGCGTGCTGTCGATCGCCGTCGCCAGCCGGGCGGCGAGGAGGTCGTAGTCGAATTCCTCCACCGCTCGACGCCGAGCCGCCGTCCCGAGGTCGGCTCGCAGTCCGGCGTCACCGGCCAGCTTGCGCAGTGCGGCGAGGGTGTCGGTCGGGTCGTCGGCATCGACCACCAGCCCGCTCACGCCGTCCTCGACCGCCTCCGCCGACCCGCCGCTTCGTCCCGCGACCTGGGGCAGCCCGGTCGCCGCGGCCTCGAGGAACACGATGCCGAACCCCTCCTGTTCCAGGCCCCGCCACCGGTCGTGGCAGAGCATCGCCATCAGATCGGCCGACTGGTAGCGGGCGACGACCTCGTCGTCGGGGATCCGCCCCAGCAGCTCGACGGGCGCGTCGAGGTCGCGGATCAGGGCGGCCAGGCGGGCCGCCTCACGGCCCGTCCCGCCGATCACCCCGCGCACCGGCACACCCTCCGCGCCGAGGGCGGCGATCGCGGCCACCAGCCGATCCATCCCCTTGCGGGGCACGAGCCGGTTGACGCTGGCCACGACCACCTCGTCGTCGGAGTAGCCGAACCGCCGCCGGAGCCCCACGCGCGTCGCTGGGTCGGCGGGGACGAACCGGCCGGTGTCGACCCCGGGGGGCACGACGACCGAGGGCAGCCGTCGCCCCGCACATCGTTCGGCCTCGTCGAGGGCGTAGCGACCGGCGGCGACCACCAGCTCCGCACCCCGCAACACCGGCGCCAGCACCGAGCGGAGGCCGGGTAGCCGGCCTGGGATCGTCACCTCGGCACCGTGGAGCACGACGCCGTAGGGATGCAGCAGGCGCGGGCCGATCACCCCGAGGGGCACGGCGGGGTCGAGCAACACCAGCTCAGCGCCCACCTCGTCGGCGAGAGCGTCGATCCGGGCGGCGAGGCCGGGGTGGGGCACCAGCACCGGCTCGACGACCCGCTCCACCCGCATCGGCTGCACGGCGTCGAAGGCCGCCGCCCCGGCGTGGGGCGTGGTCAGCACGGTCGTCGACGCCGAAGGCAGCCGGCGCCACAACTCCCACAGATACGACTGGATCCCGCCGATCTTGGGCGGGAAGTCGTTGGTCACGAGCAGGTGCGGCCTCATGCGACCACCGCCCACTCGGCCCGCACAGCGGCCGCCGTGTCGCCGTGGGTGTGGGCCACCAGCTCGTCGAGACCGAGGCGTCGGGCCGCCCAGACGGCGTGGCTCCGCACCACCTCCGACGCGGATCGGCTGCCGTGCTCGATCGCTCGTCGCACCGCCGGATCGCCGCTCCGGCCACTGTTGCCGAGCACGACGAGGGCCGTGCGCCGCAACACGTCGGGGTCGCGATCGGCGAGATACCAGCGACCGTGTCGCGCCAGCAGATCGTCGTCGCCGGCGGTGACGATCCAGACCGCGTCGACCCAGGCACCCACCGTCTCGGACAGCTCGGGTCCGGACGGCTCAGCCCCGCGTCGGGCCAGGCCACGATTGGGAGGGCAGACCTCCTGGCAGTCGTCGCACCCGTAGATGCGATCGGCGACCGCCTCGCGATAGCGACGGGGGATCTCCCCCGGCCCCTGTACCAGCCAGGCCAGGCAGCGTCGGGCGTCGATCACCCCGGGCGCGACGATCGCGCCGGTGGGGCAACCGTCGAGACACGCCCGGCACGGTCCGCACCCGTCGGCCACCGGCCCCTCGGGAGGAGGGAGCTCGGCATCGGTCACGATGTTGCCGAGCACGACCCACGAGCCGTGATCGCCGCTCAGGAGGTTGGCGTTCTTCCCGTACCAGCCCAGACCGGCCCGGACGGCGACGTTGCGATCCACGAGCCGATTGTCGTCGAGGTGGACCCGAGCCGTGAAGCCGCGCCGGCGCAACTCGTCGGCGACGACGTCGAGCGAGGCCCGCAGCGCGGCGTAGTGGTCGACACGGGCGTAGCGGGCCACCCGTGCCACCGCGCCGTCGGGCCGGGGTGGGTCGCCGATCGGGTAGCGACGCAGGCCCGCCACGATCGACCGCGCCCCGTCGAGCACCCGGGCCGGATCGGTCGAGCGATCGGGATTGCGGTAGGTGAACTGCATCGAACCCGACAGCCCCGCCTCCTTGCGGAGGTGGAGCACCGACCGGGCCGGCTCCAGGACCGAGGCGTCGG
>JBPEXC010000246.1:0-1819 GCA_052032035.1 Acidimicrobiales bacterium
GGCTGGGCGGCCGGCGGCGGCCACAGCCTCCATGTCGTGTGCGACCTCACCCTCGCCAGCCGTGAGCACGCCCGGTTCAAGCAGACCGACACCGACGTCGCCAGCTTCGACGGCGGCTTCGGTTCGGCCCTCCTCGCCCGCCAGGTCGGCCAGAAGTTCGCGCGGGAGATCTTCTTCCTCGGCCGCACCTACACCGCCGAGCAGGCGCACGCCCAGGGCGTGGTCAACGAGGTGGTCGACCACGCAGAGCTCGAGAAGGTCGCCCTCGAGTGGGCCGCCGAGATCTGCCGAAAGAGCCCGACCGCACAGCGCATGGCCAAGTACGCCCTCAACATGGTCGACGACGGCATGGTCGGCCAGCAGGTGTTCGCCGGTGAGGCCACCCGCCTCGCCTACATGACCGACGAGGCCCAGGAGGGTCGCGACTCGTTCCTCGAGAAGCGCGACCCCGACTGGTCGGCGTTCCCGTATTACTACTGACGCACGACTACTGACGTCCCAATCCTGACGTTCCTCCCGACGACGAAGCCCGGCCACACGCCCCTGAATCCCGACCGGCGGTAGGTGGCGGCAGCTAGGTTCGGGGCCATGAAGTCCGAAGCCGAGATCCGTGCCCTTGTCGACGACGTGCTCGCCACGCTGACGATCGCCGACAAGGCCCACCTGACGGCGGCCGCCGGCATGTTCCACGTGCCCGGTCTCCCCGAGCACGGCCTGCCGTCCTGGCCGGTGACCGACGGACCGAACGGGGCCCGCGGCACCTCGCTGCTCGGGACCGGCGACGCCGTCGCCCTGTGCATCCCGTGCGGCACCGCACTGGGCGCCACCTGGGACCCGGAACTGATCGAGCGGATCGGCGTCGCCCTCGGCGAGGAGTCGGCGACCAAGTCGTCGAAGATCCTGCTCGCCCCCACCGTCAACCTGCACCGCTCTCCGCTCGCCGGGCGCAACTTCGAGTGCTTCAGCGAGGACCCGCTCCTCACCGGCAAGGCGGCCGCCGCGTACGTGCGAGGGGTGCAGTCGACCGGCGTGGTCACCACGGTCAAGCACTTCGTCGGCAACGAATCGGAGACCCAGCGCTACACGACCGACTCCCGGATCGATGAACGCACCCTGCGCGAGCTCTACCTCCTGCCCTTCGAACTGACGGTCACCGAGGGCGGGACACTCGGCATCATGACCTCCTACAACCGGGTCAACGGCGAATACATGACCAACCAGCCTCGTCTCGTCGAGGACGTACTGCGCGGCGAATGGGGCTTCGAGGGACTGGTGATGACCGACTGGTTCGCCGCCATCGACACCGTCGACGGTGCCGGATCCGGCGTCGACCTCGAGATGCCGGTCGGCGGGCCCGCCTTCGGCGAGCACCTGGCGAAGGCGGTCGAGAACGGCCAGGTCGGCGAGGAACGCCTGACCGTGATGGCCGACCGGGTGCTCACCACCCTCGCCCGGGCCGGCGCGTTCGAGAGCGAGCCGAGCGCGGAACAGAACCTCGCGACCGAGAGCCATCGTGTCCTCGCCCGCGACGCAGCGGCCGCCGCCACCGTGCTCCTCCGCAACGAACCGGTGGAACCGGGCGACCGACCGGTGCTCCCGCTGGGCGACGACGTCACCTCGATCGCCGTGATCGGGCCGAACGCCGCTCGGGCCCAGATCATGGGCGGCGGTTCGGCCGCCCTGCGCCCCCAGTACCGGATCACCCCCCTCGACGCCCTCACCGTCATGGCAGCGGAGCGCGGCGTCGGCGTCGACCACGAGGTCGGTGTCGCCATCGACCGGGCGGCGCCACCGATGAGTGGCTCCGCGATCGCGGGCC
>JBPEXC010000247.1:0-2210 GCA_052032035.1 Acidimicrobiales bacterium
CGGCCAACCATTCGTCGCGCGAGCGCACACCGTGCCCGGTCACCTCGACGGTGGCCTCGGGAGCGGGTGCGCCGCCACGCCGGGCGGGCCAGAACCGCACCGCCAGCCACACGATCACCCCGGCGAGCACCACGAGGAGCAGGTAGCCGATCAGGTAGCCGCCGGGCAGACCGGCGGAGCCGATGGCGCCGAGGAGATCGCCGAGCTGCTCCCCGACCCAGCTGAGGAGGCGGTCGAGCAGGTCGGGCTCCTCGGGCGCGTACTTGCCGTGCGACAGGATCCGTTCGGCCTCGGATCGGATCTCCTCCGCCTCGGCGATCTGGCCGAACCGAACGCCGGGCCCCGGCGGAGCGACGGCGGTCATCGGTCGACGAGGGCGACCCGGCGGACCTCGAGGTCGTGGGCCTCGGTGCGGTAACGCAGGTCGAAGTAGACCAGGGTCATCGCCGCCGCCGTCACCGGCTGCATCACCAGGGCGTTGAGCAGGGTGCTGGCCGACGCCAGCGGCCAGGCGGCGTCGGGCGGCAGCACGAACAACCCGACCGACGGCAGCAGCTCGATGGCGTAGCTGACCGGGATCGACACGGCGAAGATCACGAACATGACGACCAGCACCACGCCGGGAGCGCGGCGCACGAGCTGGGCGGAGCGCCGCATCGACGCCACCGCACCCTGCCCCTCCAGCGCCAACACCGGGGAGGTGAGGGAGAGGGCGATCACGGCGGCCAGACCCGGCAACACCAACAGGACCACGCCGACCAGCTCGGCGAGGTGGACCAGCACGAAGGCGAGCGCCCATCGCGGCAGCAGCGGGCCGAGCCGGCGCAGGATCGAGCGGACCGACGGCGTCCGGCCCTGCCGCTGCTCGTCGACGACGAGGGCGACGAGCACGCCGAGGAGCGACATCACCAACCAGTCGAGCAGCCACATCGTCGCCTGGGCCCCGAACCCGAACGAGACCGGCTGGGGTTCGTCGACCAGGGCACCGGTCTCGAGGCTCTCGAGCAGCGACGTGTCGCCGAGGGTGTCGCGCAGCACCAGGCCCTGGAACACCGCCACCGGCAGGACCAGGAGGGCGGTGAGGGTGACGATCACCTTGGGGGCGCTGCGGATGACGGTGAAGGCACCGTCGAGCAGGTCGATGGCACCGAGGGGCCGGTCGGCCACCACGAGGGGTCGACGAGCTGGGTCCTCCCGATCTGCTTCGCCGCGCATCCCGCTCATTGTTGCCGACATCGGGTCCGGCGGCGGGGACGGCGCTCGCTAGCGTCGACCCCATGCCGAGCTTCGGGCCCGAGACCTACGGAGACGCATTCGCCGACGTCTACGACGACTGGTACGGCGAGGTGAGCGATGCCGATGCGACCGCCGCCTTCGTGGCCGAGCGAGCCGGCGACGGCCCGATCGTCGAGCTCGGGGTCGGCACGGGACGGCTGGTCGGCCCGCTGCTCGTCACCGGAGCCGGTCGCCGCCACGGCGTGATCGGGGTCGATGCCTCGGCGCCGATGCTGGCGCGCTGCCGGGCGGCGTTCCCATCGCTGCCGTTGCTGCGAGCCGACCTGGGGGCGCTGCCGTTCCTCCCGACACCGGCCGGCGGTGTCGGCGCTGCCCTGTGCGCGTTCAACACCCTGTTCAACCTCGACGAAGCCGGCCAGCGCCGCCTGTTCGAGCGCTGCGCCGACGTGTTGCGGCCCGACGGGGTGCTCGTCGTCGAGGCCTCGACCGGCGACGGTCTCGGCGACGGCCCGGCGTCGGCGGTCGGGGTGTCGCGGCTCGAGGCCGACGCCCTGGTGTTGGCGGCGACCGTGGTCGACGCCACCGAGCAGACGATCCGCGGCCAGCACGTCGACATCACCGAGGCGGGGATCCGACTGCGGCCCTGGCGGGTGCGGTGGACGACGCCGGCCCAACTCGACGAGATGGCGACCGCCGCCGGTCTCACCCTGACCGAACGGTGCGCGGAGGTCGACGGCACACCGTTCGACGACGACGCCGGGCGTCACGTCAGCGTCTACCGACCCGCCGACTGAGGGCCCGAGCGCCGGAGCGCCGGGGTCGGGACGGGCGGGCCGGGCTCAGAGCAGGCCGCCGCTCCCGGCGACCACGATCGACGCGACCGCCAGCGCCGCCACCACGATGCCGCCGGCCGCCCACCGGCGCTGCTCGCCGCCCGGGGTGCCCAGCAGGGCAGCGGCGACGAGGGCGCCGCC
>JBPEXC010000248.1:0-5075 GCA_052032035.1 Acidimicrobiales bacterium
CGATCGCGCGCAGGACGCTGCGTCCCGGCAGGGCGGAGCGGGCCAGGATCCAGGCGAGCGGCACGCCGAGCACGGTCGACAGGGCCGCCGCCGCCGCCGAGGTGAGGGCCGACAGGCGCAGGGCGTCGGCGACGATCGGGCTGGTGACCAGCTCGGCGAGGCGGGTCCAGGGCGTGCGCCACCCCAGCCCGACGAGGGGGACGATGAAGACGAGCGCGCCGACGGCCCCGAGGAGGGCCAGGGGCCACGGCACGGGTGGTCGGAGACGACGGCCCGTGCTCACGGCGCCTCGAAGCCGTGGTCGGCGAGGATCGCGAGGCCGTCGGGCGAGCTGACGAAGGCGACGAAGGCCTGCGCCAGGTCGCCGGCCGGGGCGTCGTCGAGGGCGACGATCGGGTAGACCGCCACCACGTCGACCGACGGCGGCAGCGGCACGGAGACGACGTCGGCTGCTGCGAGGACGTCGGTCGTGTAGACCATGCCGGCATCGAGTTCCCCGGCGGCGAGCTTGTTGAGCAGCGATCGCACGTCGGGCTCCTCGGTGTCGATCGACGCCTCGATCCCGGCCTGGGCCAGCCCAGCCCGAGCGAGGTCACCGCACGGCACGCCGACGGCGCAGAGGCCGACCAACAGCTCCGGTCGTTCCAGGTCGGCGAGCGACGTGATCGCGGCCGGGTTGTCGGCCGGGACGGCCAGGGCCAGCCGATTGTGGGCGAAGACGGTCGGAGCCGGGGCGAGCCCGGCGTCGACGACGGCGGCCATCGTCGCCTCGTCGGCCGCAGCGAAGACGTCGGCCGGTGCACCGGCCAGGATCTGTTCACGCAGGCGCGAGCTGCCGGCCAGGTTGAGCTCGACGTCCACCCCGGGGTTGGCCGCCTCGAACGCCGACTCGAGGTCGGAGAAGGCATCGGTCAACGACGCCGCTGCGAACACCAGGACCTCGGCGTCGTCGGTGCCACCGCCACCGCCACCGCAGGCGGCAGCGAGGGCCGCCACCGCCACGCCCCCCGTTCGCAGCAGTCTCGTCCACACGGCGGCCACCGTACTGCCTGCGCCGCACGGCCCGATCAGACGGCCCGATCAGACGGCCCGATCAGACGATGCGAGCCTCGGCGACGAAGACGTTGTGGAGATACCGGTCGAGCCGCACGAGTTGGCCCTCGAAGGTGATCGTCGTGCCCTCCTCGACGAGCGCGTGGGCGTCGAGTTGGACGATCGCGTCGATGTCGGACCCGATCGCCCCGGCACCGGAGCGACCGACGGTGACGACCGCTCGGAGCCCCGAACCGCTGAAGACCATGTCGTAGTGGAACTCCCGCACCCGTTTGACCGTGCCGGTCCAGCGAACGTCGAGCCCGAGGTGGGTGGCCTCGAAGTGATCCTGGGCTTCGTAGGCGGGGCGGTCGGTGTGGAACAGGTCGTCGATGATCGCCGCCTGGTCCCAGACGGCGGACTCAGGTGCGAGCTCCTGTGCGGGGGTCGGCATCGCACGCTCGGGCATCGCCGGCGGAGCGGGCCGCGCCGGCATCACCGGCGGCGCGGGTGCCGTTGCGACGTCGTGGGCCTCGGCCTGGAGTTGCTCGACGATCTGGTTCGGGTGGCCGGTCGGGGAAGGTGGAACGGCGGCGAACGCCTCGACGGCGGACTGCAGGTCGCCTGCGCCCTGGTGGCCGAGCGCCACATCGAGTGACGTCGGTTGGGCGAGGACGGTGGCGGCGTCGACGAGATGGAGGATGTGCTGCCGGAGTGCCGTGCGGTCGAGTTGGAGGCCCGCCGCCCGGTGCTCGATGTTGCGCTCCGAGATCCGTACGCCGTCGTAGCGGTCGATCAGGTGGAGGATGACGTTGCGGCGAGCTGGACTGAGGTAGGCGACGAGGCTTTCCGGCGAGGTGGTCACGATGTGGACCCGGTCGTCGAACGTCTCGTCGCCGACGCTCACGTCCTCGGTCTGGACACGCCGGAGGAATCCGGGGAGATTTCGTTGCTTACTGAGGTGGACGGGCGGGCCGACCGGTGCGAATCCGGCCCGGTAGACGGTGAACGAACTCGAGGAGTTGCCAGTGGTCCGCTCGCGGCCGCCGGACACGACGATCGAGATGTCGCCGAACTGGCCCCGCAGCTCCCCCCGGTCGTGGCCCAGCCACGACGGCGCGGTGAAGGTGCAGCCGAGTTCGTCGGCGACGGCCTGCCAGGTCACCGTCGTCCGGTGCCGTTGCAGGTAGGCGAGCCCGAGCGCGCCCAGCCCGAAGACGACGATGAACAGTCCCTCCATGCGACGGACCGTAGCGCACCGTCACCGATCGACGGTACGCCAGGTCGGGTCGTCGTCAGGTGAAGACGACCTGGGCGCCGGCCGAGAGTTCGATGAAGTCGGCGGCGGTGATGATCGGGACGTCGTCGAGGAGGTCGTCCTCGGTGTACCCCATCATGTCGGCCGACATCTTGCAAGCCCAGAGGTGGCCGCCGGCGTCCTGGATCATGCGGAGCAGCTCCGGCACCTCGGGCACGTCGAGGTCGGCGATCTGCTTCTTCAGCATGCGGGTGGCGATGTGGGTCATGCCCGGGAGACCGGCCATGCCCTGGGGCATGTGGACCTTCGAGCCGCCGGGCGGGTGCATGGCGGTGTTGCCCATCCAGGTGAACTGGAGGTCGTCCATGTGCGCCTTGGCGATCGCGTCCATCCCCCAGAAGGTGAAGAAGATGTGGGTCTCCACGCCTTCCATCAGGGCGGCGTTCGCCATGATCAGCGAGGGGTAGATCATGTCGAGGGTGCCCTTGGAGGCGATGAAGCACATCGTGCGATCGGTGTCGTCGTCGCCGAAGTCGGGGACGATCGGGGCCGCCGGGGCGGCGACGGTGTCGGTCATCGGTGTTCCTCTCTCGTGGTCGGGACGGGTCAGATGCAGCCGTGGGGCTTGGGCACGCCGGCGATGTACGACATCTTCTTCGCCGGCTTCTTGGGGAACAGTTGGAACAGCTGCTTGGTCGGGACGCCGCTGACGGCGGACACCCGGCGCAGCATCGGGGTCTCGCCCTGGGCGAGGAAGTCGTCGCGCAGGAAGCGGAGCACCGGCCAGTGGGCGTCGGTCAGCTCGATCCCGATGTTGGCGGCGAGGGCGGCGGCGACCTCGTCGTTCCATTCGTCGTAGTCGGTCATGAAGCCCTCGTCGTCGACGTGGACCTCGACCCCGGCGAGCGTGGCGGTGGGCATGATCAGCTCCTTCGTGAGGTGTCGTTGGTGTGGAGTGGTGTCAGTCGAGGACGGCCTGGCGCTTGCCGGCCATCGACATCCGGGTCGGCACGGGCAACGGCCGGCCCCGGAGCAGGAGGTGCCAGTAGATCCAGCGGAACGCCAGCTTCCCGAGGTGGTTGAGACGGGTCTCGGCCAGCAGCGACATCGGCCCGACGACGGGGAGCGGGTAGGTCCCGGTGAGCGGTTCGGTGTCGTAGTTGAAGTCGATCAGCAGGCCCTTGCCGCCGCCGGACTCGACGAAGCAGTTGGCGTGGCCGTCGAAGGCCTCGGTCATCGGTCGCCCGGCGATGTGGTCGAGGAAGTTGTCGACGAACACATCGACGGCGAAGTGGGCCACCGAGCCGGCCTTGGACGTCGGCAGGTTGGCGGCGTCGCCGAGGGCGAAGATGTTGTCGTACTGGGTCGAGAGGAACGTGTGCTTGTCGACCGGCACGTGGCGCAGCTCGTCGCCGAGCCCGGACCGGGCGACGAACTCGGCGCCCATGTTCACCGGCACGGTGACGAGCAGGTCGAAGTCGACCTCGCGCTCGTCGTAGCTCACGAGCTTGCCGGCCTCGCCGTCGACCCGCTCGAGGAAGAAGTCGGCCTCGAGCCCGATGCGGCGATCCTCCAACATGGCGCCGAGCTGTGCGGAGGCCACCGGCTTGGTGAACGCGCCCGGGAGCGGCGTGACGAAGGTGAGCTCGACGTCGTCGCGCCGGCCTCGCTCGGTGAGGAAGGCGTCGGCGAGGAAGGCGAACTCGAGCGGGGCCACCGGGCACTTGATCGGCAGCTCGGTGATACCGACCACGAGCTTGCCGCCCTCGAACCGATCGAGCGCATCGCGCAGGGCCTCGGCACCGTCGAGCGAGTAGAAGTCGAAGACCGTCTCGTACCAGCCGGGTTCGCCGGCCCCGAGCCCGGGGGTCTCCTCGGGGGTCGGATGGGTCCCCGTGGCGATGACGAGCTGGTCGTAGCCGAGCGACCGGCCGTCGGTCAGGGTGACGATGCCGTCGGCCGCCTTGACCACGTCGATCTCGCCGAGCACGAGCTGCACCCCGTCGGCGAGGAAGCGGCGCCGCGGCTTGATCAGGTCGGCCCGATCACCGCGGCCGAACGGCAGGAAGAGCAGTCCGGGTTGGTAGAGGTGGTCATCGTCCCGATCGACGACGGTGACCAGCCACTCGTCGTCGGGCAGGCGAGACCGGAGTTTGTTGGCGACCATCGTGCCGGCGGTTCCGGCACCGAGGATCAACAGGCGTTGCACGACACGGCCTCCGTTCCTCGAGCAGCGCGCTCGAACGGTTCGATCGTCCGCCTCCCCGGATGGGCGCGGAAGGGTCGGAAGTCCTAGGGTCGCCGGCCATGAGCCGAGGTCGGACCGTCGCGACGATCGTGTCGGCGCTCGCCGTCGCCCTGGCGGTCGGCGCTGCGATCGGCGACGGCGGCACCCGCCTCGGCGGCTGGTCGGCTGCCGGGTGGTGTGCGGTGGTGGCGATCGGGGTGAACGCTGCGGTGTTCGTGCCGTCCGCGGTGGCCCGGACGGAGCGCTTCTACGACCTCACCGGGGCCGCCACCTACCTGTCGGTGATCGCCCTCGCCACCGTTTCGGCCCCCGACCTGGGCCCTCGGGCCGCGGTGGTCGCCACCATGGTGGCGATCTGGGCCCTGCGGCTCGGCACCTTCCTGTTCCGTCGAGTGCGGGCGGCCGGGGTCGACACCCGCTTCGACCGCATCAAGGCCGACCCGATCCGCTTCGCCATGGCCTGGTCGCTGCAGGCCCTGTGGGTCACGTTCACGTCCGCAGCGGCGGTGGCGCTGATCACCGGCGCGCCGGCGGCCG
>JBPEXC010000249.1:0-2287 GCA_052032035.1 Acidimicrobiales bacterium
CGAGGTCGACGCCGAGGAGCCAGTGGAGACCGGCACCGGCGACCGTGGTGACGCTGAGGTAGGCCTCGACCGGCTTGGCCACCGCCATCGCCCGGATCCAATCGAGCCCCCAGCCGGTGGCCAACGACCCGCCGACCACCACGCCCACGATCGTCGCCGTCGACGCCGCGAACCGGCGGACGGCTTCCACCCGGTCGTCGGCCCATGCCTGGCGGACCCACGGCCAGGCGAGGAAGACCGCCGCCACCAACGCCGGGATCTTCACCAACGCCGCCAGCGAGCACAGGGCGATGCCGAGGAGCCGCCACCGGGGCCGTTGACCGACGGCGATCCCCGCCATCATGCCGGCCAACATGATCGCCTCGTTGTGGGCCCCCGACACCAGGTGCAGCAACACCAGTGGGTTGGCCGCGGTGAGCACGAGCGTGTCGGCCGGGTCGCGGCCGAGGGTGCGGGCGAGGTCGACCGTGGCGACCGCCGCGATCACGAGCGAGATCACGGCCAGGGCCCGGAACCAGTAGACCGAGCCGATCACGTCGGTGGTCCGCCCCGCGACGGCGTCGGAGATCTCGACGAAGGCCGGCCCGTAGACGACGGCGGCGTCGAGGTAGAGCGGATCGACCGGGGCGAGGACCGGGTGGTCGCCGAGCACGCTGGGGCCCTCCCGGTAGACGTCGTACCCCTCGAGGGCGGCCTCGCCCTGGGCGACGTACGCATAGACGTCGCGGCTCCCCAGCGGCGGCCCGACCACCAGGGGCAGCGCCCACACTGCGGCGATCGCGGCGACCGTCACCACCGAGACGGGCGAGCCGGCGTGGCTCCGGGTGAGGATGCGTCGGCGCAGCTGCACCCAGCTCCGGACCAGGCCGATCAGGCCCCCGTAGAAGAGGGCGAGCGCGGGTACGAGGTCGATCGACGGGCTGACCGGGATGGTCGGCACCGACCACAGGCGGCCCTCGTCCCCGGGGACCGCGGCGCCGGCGAGCATGCCGCCGACCGCCACGAGGGTGACGGCGACGAAACCTGCGACCACGTGGGGCAGGGTGGCGCGGAGGTCGCTGTCGGCGACGTGCTCCGGGGGCGTCGAGACGGGTCGGCTGACCCCGATCGTGGTGATGGCGGCGAGTCTAGGAGGCTCGACCGCTCGGCCGAGGAGTTCGGCTGCGCCGGCGAGGGCCGGTCAGGCGATGGCACCGACGACGCGATCGACGACGGCGTCGAGCATCGGGCGGCTCGACGCCAGGTTCAGGCGGACGAACGAGGCGCCGCCGGGTCCGAAGTCGAGGCCGGAGTTGCACGCCACCCGCCCCCGGTCGAGCAGCGTCGCGGCCGGGTCCGGGCCGAGCCCGCAGGCGCCGACGTCGAGCCAGGCCAGGTAGGTGGCGTCGGGCACCGCCCACCGCACCGACGGCGCCTCGGCAGCGAGCCGGGCCGCCAGATGATCGCGCTGTTCGGTGAGGTGACGGGCGGTGGCGCTCGCCCAGTCGTCGCCGTCGGTCCAGCACGCCAGCGTGGCGTCCGCCCCCGGCGAACTCACCGCCCCGAGGGCGTGGGACGGCAGGGCGTCGAGCGCGGTGGCGATGCGATCGTCGTCGATCACCGCCGCCGCGCAGCGCAGGCCGGCCAGGTTGAACGTCTTCGACGCCGCGGTGGCGACGACGATCCGGCCAGGGCGTCGGGGGGCGAGCGGGACGTGGGCGTCGCCGTGGGTCAGGTCGGCCCAGATCTCGTCGGCCAGGACGAGCAGGTCGTGGCGCTCGCAGGCGTGGATCAGGGTTGCGAGCTCGGTCTCGTCGAACACCCGACCGGTCGGGTTGTGGGGGTTGCAGACCAGGAACGCCGTGACCGGGCCGTCGTGGCCGGCGATGGCGGCGTCGATCGCCTCCTCGGTGAGCCGCCAGGCTCCGTCCGCGTGCTCACGGGCGAGGGGCACCGGTACGACCCGGCGGCCGGCGCCGTCGATCGAACCGAGGAAGGGCGGATAGGTCGGCGTGCACAGCAGGATCCCGTCGCCGGGGTCTGTGCCCCAGACGATCGCCGTCTCCAGCGCGTGCAGCACATCGCAGAACACCCGCACCTGCTCGAGCGCCGGCGTCCAGCCGTGGCGCCGCGTCTGCCAGGCGACGAAGGCGGCCGGCAGGAGGTCGCGACCGCGGTGGTTGTAGCCGAAGTCGCCCCGGTCGACGAGGGCCCGCACGGCGTCGACGGCCATCGGCGCCGGCGGCAGGTCCATGTCGGCCACCCACGCCGCCAGCACGTCGGTGCCGGCGTGCTTCGCCCACTTGAT
>JBPEXC010000025.1:0-4408 GCA_052032035.1 Acidimicrobiales bacterium
AGACCGTGCCCACCGCCGAGACCGTGCCCACCGCCGAGGCCGTGCCGACCACTCCGGCGGTTCCAGAGGCCGTCGCCGCCCGACCGGCACCGACGGCACCGCCGACCCCCACGCCCCAGCCCGAACCAGCAGCACAGCCCGAACCAGCAGCACAGCCCGCACCCGCCCCGCCGGCGGCGGCTCCCACGGCGGCGGCGTCGCTGCCGACCCGGCCCCTGTCGATCGACCGCCTCGCCGCCCGCGAGGAGCGGCGTGGCACTCCGCCGGCCTCCGATCCCCTCGCCGGCGTGCCGCCCCGTCCTGCGCCCCGCCACCGCCTCCGGTCCGAGACGGCAGTGGACGCCGCGACCGGAACGCGGCCGCAGGGCGTGCCCGCCACACCCCCGAGCACCGAGACGCAGAACTCCGCTGCCCAGAACTCTGCCGCCCCCGGTCCGCCGCCGCCGACGGCAGCGGATGCCGTGGCCGACATCGACGCCGAATCGGCCGACGATGAGCGGTTCCTGCGTCGCCTGTTCCGGGGTCGACGCCCCTGACCCGACCGGGTTCTCAAGCACCCAGAGCTTCTTGTCGAAGCATGGTCCGTGAGCTCCTCGTCGAACCGATCCCTTCGCATGCTCGTCGACGCCGTCTGGCACGGCACCGCCGTGGCCGCTGCGCTCGCCGTCGGTGCCCTCGGCCCGATCGAACCGGTGCCGGCCGTGGCCGCCGGACTGCTGGTGCTCGGTACCGAGGCCGGCCTGGCCACCATGCGAGCCCGCAAGGACCCGACTGCGGGCCCGCCCGAACGCAGCGCGATGCGCACCGCCCTGATCGAGCTCGCGTCCACCGTGGCGCCCGTCGCCTTCATCACGATCACGGTCGCCACCGCCCTGACCGGGGCCGACGATGCCGGCGCGACCCGGGCCGCCACGACGGCGTCCGGTGCCACGACCGTGCAGGTCGTGGCTCTCAACGCCGCCCTCGTCGCCCTCGCGATCCGCGTCACGATCTGCACGGGCCACCATGCCGAGGAGAGTCAGCGGCTCGGCCGCGAGGCCACACGCGACGAGCTCACCGGTCTGCTCAACCGACGGGCCGTGCTCGATGTGCTGGCCCTCGCCGAACACGACCCGACCGCCGGGTCGGAGACGGCCGTCCTCCTGCTCGATCTCGACGGGTTCAAGGGCATCAACGACCTCCACGGGCACCACGCCGGCGACCACGTCCTGATCGGGGTCGCACGACGGCTCGAGAAGTGCGTCCGACCCACCGATGCGGTCGCTCGACTCGGTGGCGACGAGTTCGTGGTGGTCGTGCGGGGCGGCGATCCCCACGCGGTCGCGCAGCGGATCCGCGACAGTGTGATCCGGCCCCTCGACTGGGAACGCTTCTCGCTGAAGGTCGGCTGCTCGGTCGGCGTCTGCCGACGCGACAAGGGCGACGGCGTGGTCCTCTCGCCCGACCGCATGCTCGACCGGGCGGACCAGGCGCTCTACCGGGCGAAGGACCTCGGCGGCAACGTCGTGATCGACGTCGACGAGTCGGAGCCGATCGGGGGCGCCGACCAGCCGCGCACCCGCAAGGCGAAGAAGGCGGGCGCCAAGCGGTCAGCCATCGGCGTCAACTGACCCCCAACCGCCACCACCCGGCGTGCGGATCTCGAGGGCGTCACCCACGCCGAGCCGGACGGCCGCCACCCCGTCGAGACGCTCCCGCCGTCCGTCACCACGCACCGCCCAGTTCTCGCCCATCGCTGCGTCGCCGCCACCGGCCATGCCGGCCGGTGCGGTCCGCCGCCGGGACGTGAGCAGGTTGACGTCGACCGGCTCGTCGAAGCGCACCCGCCGCACGACCCCGTCGCCGCCCCGGTGCCGGCCCTCGCCGCCCGACCCCGGTCGGATCGAGAACTCCTCGACCTCGACGGGGAACCGCCACTCGAGGACCTCGACGTCGGTGAGGCGACTGTTGGTCATGTGGGTGTGCACCGCCGAACAGCCGTCGGCCCGAGCCGTGGCGCCGGCTCCCCCGCACAGGGTCTCGTAGTACTGGACGCGATCGTTGCCCCAGATCACGTTGTTCATGGTGCCCTGCGACGCTGCGGCGGCGCCGAGGGCGGTGAAGAGGGCCTCGACGACGAGCTGGGACGTCTCGACGTTGCCGGCGATCACCGCCGCCGGGGGCCGGGGGTCGAGCAGGCTCGGCGACGGCACGATGACCTCGACCGGGTCGAGGCACCCGCCGTTGAGCGGGATCGGCTCGCCCACCAGGCAGCGCAACACGTAGAGCACCGCCGCCTGGGTGACGGCCCGAGGGGCGTTGAAGTTGCCGGGGTGCACCCCCGAGGTGCCGGTGAAGTCGACGACGGCTCGACGGGCCGCGGCGTCGACCCGCACCTCGACGGCGACCACCGAACCGTCGTCGGCGACGACGCGTGCCGCCCCGCCGTCGATCCGATCGAGGAGGCGGCGCACGGCGTCGGCGGCGTTGGCCCGCACCGCCGCCATGAACCCGTGCACGGTCGCCGCCCCGTAGCGGGCGACCACTCGCCGCAGCTCCTCGGCCCCCTTCGCGCAGGCCGCCACCTGCGCGGCCAGGTCGGCGAGGTTCTGGTCGGGGTTGCGGGCCGGGTAGGGCGCCTCGGTGAGCAGGGCCCGGAGCTCGTCGTCCCGGAGCCGCCCGTCGCGCACGGCGACGACGTCGTCGAACAGCACGCCCTCCTCGTCGACGGTGACCGAGTCGGCGGGCGCCGAGCCGGGCACCGTGCCGCCGACATCCGCATGGTGGCCCCGGGCCGCCACGTGGAAGAGGGGCTGGTCGCCCGGCTCCGCCCCGTCGGCGAACACCGGCATGACCACGGTGATGTCGGGCAGGTGCGTGCCGCCGTTGTAGGGGGCGTTGAGCACGTAGGCGTCGCCCGGGCGGAGGCGATCGCCGTCGGCGCCGGCTCCCGACCGGTTGCGCACGACGGTCTTGATCGTCTCGCTCATCGAGCCCAGGTGGACCGGCATGTGGGGGGCGTTGGCGACGAGTTCGCCGTCGGGGTCGAACACGGCGCAGGAGAAGTCGAGCCGTTCCTTGATGTTGACCGAGACGGCGGTGTTCTGCAGCACCGCGCCCATCTGCTCGGCCACGTTCATGAACAGGTTGTTGAAGATCTCGAGCCGGACCGGGTCGAAGGTGTCGGCCGCCGCCGGGTCCGCAGCCGACGGCGCCGCGACCAGTCGCAGCACGAGATCGCCGGTGTCGGTGACCGTGGCCTGCCACCCGGGCGGCACCACCGTCGTGCCGGTCCGCTCGACGACGACGACCGGGCCGTCGAGGACCGCCCCCGCCGCCAGCGTGTCGCGATCGACGAAGGGGGTGTCGTGCTGGCTCCCGGCGAACCACACCGGCGCCACGAGCTCGGGCACGGAGTTGGATGACACCGAGCTGGATGACACGGAGCTGGATGCCACCGAGCCGGGTGCCACCGAGCCGGCGAGCACCTCGTCGAGGTCGGTTGTGCGGCCGATCGCCTCGGCCTGGGCGGCGGTGACCTCGAGGGCGAGGCCCGCAGTGAACCCGAAGCGTCGATGGTGCAGGTCGGCGAAGCGATCGGCGACCACGGTCGCGTCGACCACCGGCTCGCCGCCGAGCTCCACCCACAGGGTCGTGTCGGAGCCGACCGAACGTACGGCGAGGCGATGCCGGAGCTCGACCGAGCCGGTCGCCCCGCCGATCTCCTGGGCCGCAAGCTCGGCGCGGGCTGCGGCGCCGGCCTGCGCGAGCGCCTCTACGATCCGGGCCTCGTGGGCCGCCGTCAGGGCCGACTCCACCGGCTCGTCGCGCACGGCTCGCACGTCGGCCACGCCGATGCCGAGCGCCGACAGCACCCCGGCGTGGGGATGCACGACGACGGTCTCGATGCCGAGCTGGGCGGCGACGTCGCAGGCGTGCTGCCCGCCGGCGCCGCCGAACGACACCAGGGCGTGATCGCCGACGTCGTGGCCGCGCTGCACCGAGATGCGCTTGATGGCGTTGGCCATCGCATCCACGGCGACGGCGAGGGCGCCCTCGGCCACCTCGACGGCGTCGACCGATCGGCCGAGCGCCGCCCCCATCGCCGCGGCGACCCGATCGGCGGCCTCGAGCGCGGCGGCCGGATCGAGCGGCCGGTCGCCATCGGGGCCGAACACGGCCGGGAAGCGGTCGGCGCGGAGCCGGCCGAGGACGACGTTGGCGTCGGTGACGGTCATCGGTCCGCCGCGGCCATAGGCGGCCGGGCCGGGGTGCGCGCCGGCCGATGCCGGCCCGACCTGCAGCCGTCCGTCGGCGAACCGGACCACGCTCCCGCCCCCGGCGGCGATCGTGTGGATCTCCATCATCGGCGCCCGCACCCGCACCCCGGCGATCTCGGTCTCCTCGGTCCGCTCGAACTCCCCGGCGT
>JBPEXC010000250.1:0-8204 GCA_052032035.1 Acidimicrobiales bacterium
CATGGCGGCCGAGGCCGGCGTCGACGACGTGCACATCGTCGCAGCCCTGGCCCTCCATCGCCGGATGACCGAGGCCGAGCTGCGCCACGCGGTCGGCGACCGGGTCTACGAGGCGTTCGCCCCCGACGGCCTCCTCTACAACCTCGACGCCGAGGACCCCGACAACATGGTCATCCTCGGCGAGACCGACCACGGCGACACGGTGCAGATGCAACGCCGGGCGGCCGAGTCGGACCTCGTCGTCTACGTCAACATCAACATCGTGTCGATGGACGGCGGCTGGAAGTCGACCGCGACGGGCCTGTCGGGCTACGCCGGGGTGCGCAGCCACCACAACCCCAAGACGATGCGGGCGTCGAAGTCGTTCATGGACCAGGAGAACTCCGAACTCCACCGGTCCAACTGGCGCCAGGGCGACATCATCAAGGCCCACGGCCCGCGCATCTTCCAGATCGAGACGACGATCAACACCAACACCTTCGGCCACGACGGACCCACCGCCTTCCTCCAGAAGCGGGAGTGGGAGTGGAACATGCGCGACCGGGCGGCGTTCAGTGCGATGCAGCTCGGCCTCAAGGGCATGTCGCCGGCCCAGCGCCGCAAGGTGTTCCATGCCCATCGGGCTCCCTACGAGCTCACGTCGGTGCAGGCCGGCGAGGTCGAGGCCGTGCACCGCAAGACCACCGAGATGGTCTACAAGCAGCACCTGGTCAGCGTCGAGGGTCAGACCGACATCCTGACGATGGGGCTCCCCTACCTCAGCCCCTACAACGTCAACTCGATCATGAACCCGATCCTGGTGGCGGTGCAGGGCCTCGGCTACTTCTTCAACCTCTACCGGGGCAAGCCGCCGGTGCGCGAGGGCGGCGTGCTCATCATGAGCCACCCGACCCCGTGGGAGTTCCACCCCGTCCACCACCCGAGCTACATCGACTTCTTCGAACAGGTGCTGTCCGAGACCAAGGATCCGGTCGAGATGCACAAGAAGTACGAGAAGGCCTACGCCGAGGACGAGTGGTACCGCCACCTCTACCGCACCAGCTACGCCTACCACGGCGTGCACCCGTTCTACATGTGGTACTGGTGCTCCCACGCCCTCGACCACCTCGGTGCCGTCATCGTCGTCGGCGGCGACCCGGCCGCGGTGCGCCGCCTCGGCTTCAAGCCGGCGTCGACCCTGCAGGACGCCCTCGAGATGGCCGGCGACACCGTCGGCCCGCAGCCGAGCATCACGCATCTGCACAACCCGCCGATCCTGATGGCCGACGTGTCGTGAACTGGCTGCGCTTCATCACCTCGCCGCCCGCCACCCCCAAGGGGGTGGAGAAGCGGAGCGAACCGCCGACCACCGGCGTGCACTACGACACGTCGTGGTCGCGTCGCCCCGCGGCGCGCCTGGTGCGCACGGCCGGGGTGTGGGGGTTCATGAAGCCGGCGATCCGGATCTACGGCTCGCCCCGCGTGATCGGCCGCGACCGGGTCGAGCAACTCGACGGGCCGGTGATCTTCGCCGCCAACCACCACTCCCACGCCGACACGACCCTGATGCTGGCGACCCTGCCGGGGCATCTGCGGGAGAAGCTCGCCGTCGCCGCCGGCGCCGACTACTTCTTCCCCAACAAGGTCGCCGGCGCTCTCTCGGCGCTGTTCATCGGAGCGATCCCGATCGAGCGGCAGAAGATCTCGAAGCTGTCGGTGGCCAACACGATCGGCGTGATCGAGGACGGCTACAGCCTCCTCATCTACCCCGAGGGTGGCCGCAGCCCCGACGGCTGGGCCCAGGAGCATCGTCCCGGCGCGGCCTTCGTGGCCAAGCAGACCGGCGTGCCGGTGGTGCCGATCTACATCGACGGCACGGGCACGATCCTGCCCAAGGGCAAGAACTGGCCGACGCGGGCCCGCTGTGCGGTCGTGTTCGGCGACCCGCTCACCCTCGCCGAGGGTGAGAACCCGCGCGACTTCGCGAAGCGGGTCGAGCAGCGCATCCACGAGCTGGCCGACGAGTTCGGCGCCGGCTGGTGGCAGGCCCGCCGCAACGCCCACGCCGGGGCGACGCCGAAGATCGACGGTCCCGACGCCGGGGCGTGGCGTCGCCGTTGGGCGCTGGGCCCGAAGAAGAGCGCTGCGCGTCCGACCCGCCGCTGGCCGAAGCTGTAGCTCTCAGACAGACGTCGGTCAGACCGTCAAGCTCACCCGGTCACGCCAGGCGCTGGCGGTGGCGAGTTCGTCGTTGAAGCGACGCTGGCGACCACGGCTCTCGTCCTCGGCCGGGTGCTCGTCGAACTGACGGCTCATGCCGACCCGCAGCATCTCGATCGCCTCGTTCTTGAGCTGGCTGGCTCGGGACTGGGTGACGCCGAGGAATGCGCCGATCTCGGTGACCGACTTGCCCTCGAAGAAGAAGCCGATCAGCACCAGGCGGTGACGCTCGGGCAGCAGGTCGAGGCCATCGCGCAGGTAGCCGAGCATCTCGGCGTGGGCGATGTTGTCCTCGGGACCCTCCTCGTCGCTCTCGACCATCTCGCCGAGCGAGGTGACCGACGGGCCGTTCGCGATCGGCCGGTCGAGGCTGTCGACCCGGGCCTTCATCACGTGGGTGCGGGCCTGGTCGACCTGCTTGGCGGTCATGCCCAGCATGTCGCCGATCTGGCTCTCGTTGGGGCGCTCGCCGTTGCGGCTGGTGAGCTCCTGCTCGGCGGCGGCGATCTGGCGTTCCATGTTGCGGCGGCTACGAGGCAGCCAGTCCTCGGACCGCATCAGGTCGTAGACGGCGCCCTCGATGCGGCGACCGGCGAAGGTGGAGAAGGCGATGCCGCGGTCCGGGTCGTAGCGGCGAGTGGCCTCGATCAACCCCATCATCCCGGTCTGGATGAGATCATCCTCGCAGTACGAGGACGGGAACCGTCCGGACAGCCGGCGAACGATGTGGCGGACGAGGGGCACGTTGGCCTCGACGGTCGCCCGCTCCTCGTTCGTCAGTTGCTCCATCATGATTATGCCTCCAGCTTCGTGATGCAGATAGTTGCTTGTTGCTGCACCTTGCTGCTTGACCGATCGGAGCGGGTCGGCGGCTTGTGAGGAATTGCACGAAGTTTTTCGTGACCGCCGCTCATGGGTTGCATTGGCGCGTCGAAGCTGCCCCGGCCCATGCTGAGCGACATGCTCGACCTCACTGCCGAAGACGTCCTCACCACCACCCGCTCGGTGCGCAAGCGCCTCGACTTCGATCGACCCGTCGACCGCCAGACCGTGGTCGACTGCATCGACGTCGCTCTCCAGGCCCCGACGGGCTCCAACAGCCAGGGCTGGCAGTGGGTCGTCGTCGAGGACGCCGACAAGAAGAAGGCGATCGCCGACTTCTACGCCGCCAACTTCGCCGGCTACGCGAAGATGCCCGGCCCGTCGTACGCCGACGGCGACACCCGCGGCGAGCGACGCGACAAGGTCGTGTCGTCGGCCCAGTACCTGGCCGACAACTTCCACAAGGCGCCGTTCATGGTGATCCCCTGCATCGCCGGTCGCCTCGGCGAGGGCACCCCGACCGCCATGCAGGCCGGCGCCTGGGGCTCGATCCTGCCGGCGGTGTGGAGCTTCATGCTCGCCCTGCGCAACCGCGGGCTCGGGTCCGCCTGGACCACCCTCCACCTCCCCAACGAGAAGGAGGTGGCCGACCTGCTGGGGATCCCCTACGACACCGTCACCCAGGCCGGGCTGTTCCCGGTGGCCTACACCAAGGGTACCGACTTCAAGAAGGCCGCCCGCCTGCCCGCCGAGGAGCTCATCCACTGGGACCAGTGGTGAGCGCCCCGACGGGCGGTGGCGTCGGCCGATCCGGCGACTAGCTCGCCGGCGTGAAGCTCTGGGTCGAGTAGTCCTCGACCGGGAGCTTCGAGAGCGCCGGCAGGCCGGTGCCGCCGTCGACCGGCAGGGTCTCGACGTAGTCGATGAACGACTTGGCGTAGTCGAGGAAGGTGTCGACGTAGGCGCCCGAGTCGTAGATCTCGCCCATGGTGTCGTAGCCGTCACCACCGGACGCCTGGAAGTTGTTGGTCACCACGGTGTAGGTGGCCGTCAGGTCGAAGGCCACCCAGGTGTCGGATCCCTTCGCCTGGTACTCCAGGTTGGAGACCCGGGAACCCGCCGGCTGGTTGAGGTCGACGTCGAAGCGGAGCCCGGCGGCGTACGGGTAGGCACCCGTCGAGCCGTCGGGCATCACCGCGTTCTCGATGCCCTCCTCGAGCGACGCCTTGATCTGGGCGCCGGTCATCTCGAGATTCACCAGGGTGTTGGCGAAGGGCAGCAGCTCGTAGGCATCCGCGATCGACATCGGCCCGGCGGGGATGTCGATGCGAACGCCGCCGGCGTTCTGCAGCGCGATGTCGGACTCGAAGCTCATCGTGCGGAAGGCCTCGGCCACCAGCTGCTGGATGTCGCCGCCGTTCTCGGCGGTGAGGGCGGTGCAGCCCGGGATGGCGCTGCGACCCTGGCCGGGGATGCGCTCGAGGCACAGGTCCTCGGTCACCGTCGCGATGGCGACCGCCGCCAGGGCGTCGACGTCGTCGGCGAACCCGGTGAGCACGGTCTCGGCATCGGCGTCGGGCGTCACGATCGACAGCTCGTCGGCGGCGTCGATGACCGCCATCGCGTCGGCGAGGTCCTGCCCGGCCAGTTCGACGTCGTCGACGACGAGGCTGTCGCCGAGGAGGAGGTGGGGCGTGCCCTCGCACCCGGCCACGTGGCCGTAGCGGTCGAAGTCGACGTGGAGCTCACCGACGATCGCCGAGTACTGCCAGGCCTGCACGATGCAGACCGGGCGGCCCGACTTGTCGGTCACCTGGGTCGGGTAGGCGCCGCCGCTGGTGAGGCCGAACTGCTCGAAGTCGCCGAGCAGGGTGTGGGAGTCGCCGCCGACGATCACGTCGACGCCGTCGACCATCGAGGCCAGCTCGATGTCGTTGGCGTACTGGTAGTGGGTCACCAGCACGATCTTGTCGACGCCCATGTCGGTGAGTTCGTCGATCGCCGACTGCGCGGTGGCCACCTCGTCGAGGAACTCGGTGGTCTCGAACGGGCTCGACGAGCGCTTCGTCTTGTTGGCGATGTCGATGCCGACGTAGCCGACGGCCTCGCCGTCGTAGTCGACGACCGTGTAGGGCTCGAGGTAGCCGGTCTCTGCGGTCGGCAGCAACGGCGTGCCGACGGCCGGCACGACGTTGGCTGCGAGCACCTCGGTGTCGCAGTCGCCGGCGGCGAGGAAGTCGAGGAAGGTGACGAGGCCGTCGTCGCCGCCGTCGAACTCGTGGTTGCCGAGGGCGAAGATGTCGAAGCAGACCTCGTTCATCATCGCGGCGTCGGCCTCACCGTCGAACAGCGAGTAGAAGAGCGTGCCGGTGATCGCGTCGCCGGCGTGGATCTTCACGACGTTGGCGGTCGGGTCGTCGGCGGCGAGTTCGTCGATCTTGGCGACGACCCGGCTGAACCCACCGATCTCGACCTCGACCTCGGTGTCGCCGAGGACCAGGTCCCCACCGTCGGCCTGGAGGTGGGAGTGGTGGTCGTTGATGTGGAGGATCTCGAGGCTGAACGACGTCTCGGCCGCCACGGCGTCGCGCTGTTCGAGCGAGTCGGCGAAGAACTCGATCACCCGGGTGCGGGTCATGCCCCCGGCGAGCTGGTTCTGCCAGAACTCGAAGCCGCTCGCGTCGGGCGACCGCCCGAAGGCGTCGAGGTAGAGCTGGGTGAGGAACTCGTCGTCGGTCTGGTCGCTCGGGTAGCGATCCTGCCGCTCGGGCGAGGCGAGGAAGTGGGCGTAGATCGTCTGGAGATCCATGCCGGCGGCGTACTGGGCGAGCCAGAACCGCAGCCCCTGGGGGTCGGGGAGCCGACCGAGGATCGTCTTGTAGGTCCGCTCGATGTCGCCGGTCACCTCGTTGACGGCGTTGGCGCTGGGCGCCTCGGTCGCATCGCTGGTCTGACCTGCCTGCTGGCTGCTCGCCGGGCTGGCCCCGAGCAGTGACGCCAACAGCGCCACGGCCAGGACGATGCCGGCGAGGGGCGCGCGGCGCCCCGTCGTCGTTCGCATGTACTCCGCTCCTTGGGTTCACCGAGGCACGGGCATCCGCCCGGCCCCGCCCCAGGTCTAGCGTCCGCCGGCGAGCCGTGCTCGACGACGGGGTGAGCGGGCGCTGACGATCAGATGAACGCCGAGATGCGGAGGTCGGCGACGGCCGCCTCGATCAGGCTCGGCTGGCCCAGGTCGGCGGCCTCGATCAGGAAGCGCACCGAGGTGCCGGCCCACGGCGACAGGTCGAAGGTCTCGGAACGCCAGGCCGCTTCCTGCTCGGTGTCGACGCGGCCGTTGTTGCGCACGAGCACCTCGGCACCGGTGTCGGTGACGACCCAGACCGTGAAGTGGTCGTCGACGTCGGCGTTGTCGAGGAAGGCGAAGTACCACGACAGCTCGAGGCTGGGATCCCCTGCCGGGAGGTCGAAGGTCGGCGACAGGACCGAGGTGACGCCGCTGTCGACGTCGTTCACGCCCGTCGACGCCCCGCGGGCACCGGTGGTGAACAGGCCCGTGCCGCCACTCGGGGTCGAACCGAGCTGGGTGGTGAAGCCCGACCAGACGATCTCGTCGGGCGAGGCGGTGAACTCCCAGTGGCCGGTGGTGGCGGTGTCGGTGCCGAAGGGGTCGAACAGCCAGCCGTCGGTGCCGTCGACCGCGGAGTCGTAGAGCACCTGCTCGGTCGGCTCGGGCTCGGGTTCCGGCTCGGGTTCGCCGGGCTCGACCGGTGCGGTCGGACCGTCGATCACGTCCTCGTCATCGAAGGGCACGATGACCGTCAGATCCTCGGTCACCTCCTCGCCGCGGGACACGTAGCGGAGGGTGACGTCGAGCACGAGGGGCACGGTGATGTCGGCCGGCATGGCGACGTCGAGAGCGGTGTAGTCGATCTCGCTGATCGCGAGGGCGTCGTCCCAGTAGAGCGAGGAGTGGTCGGCGGTGTTCTCGGGATAGCCGACCTCGGTGCCGTCGGGCATCGTCGCCGTGACGGCGAACTGCTCGGCGTCGGCGATCGTGGTCGTCCAGGTCAGGTGGATCCACCCGCGTTCACCGCGAGCGATCGCGGGCGCCGTGGTCCGCAGCAGCACCACTTCGGCGGGGCCGGAGCCCTCGTCGTCCACGATCACCGGCGGGCTGTCCTGGGCGCCGACCGGGGCGGTCGACGCCATCGACAACGTCAGCGCGGCGGCGAGCCCGAGCACGGGGCGGCGGAGTTCCATGATTCCCTTTCGACCACGCCGGCGCCCGAAATGAGAAAGATGCGCAGGACGATCCGATCGACCCAACGACCCGGGGGCCTCACGGCCCCACGAGGCGCAGGCCCGGCGGCGACCCGGCGGCGGCGTCGGCCGCGCTGTCGGCCGGGAGTTCGGCGACGAACTCGGCCTGCTGGGCCGGGAACACGTGCTCGGAGACGAGCACCGGCGCGCCGCCGGCGTCGTGGGTGATGCGATCGACGACCAGGACGGCACTCCCCGGGGCGAGGCCGAGCAATCGGGCGTCGTCCGCCCCGACGAGGGCGGCGCCGATCCGCTGGGTGGCACCACCGAGGGTGACCGGCAGCAGCTCCTGGAACGAGCGTCGCTCGACGTCGGCCTTCGACAACTCCGCGCCGAGGTGCTCGGGACACCACACCGTGATGCGGGCGAAGGGCTCGCCGTCGACCAGGTTGAGGCGCCGGACCTCGAGCACCCGTTCACCGAGGAGCTCGGCCACCCGGGGAAGGGCGTCGACGTAGGAGAAGTCGAGCACCCGCCGCCCCGAGGAGCGGCCGGACCGCCGGAGCTGTTCCTCGATCGTCGACAGCCCCGAGAGGCCCAGGGGGATCTGCTCCCCCACCACGAACCAGCCCACGCCCTGCCGGGAGTCGACCAGCCCGTCGGCCCGCAGGGTTTCGAGTGCCTTGCGAATGGTTACACGGCTGGCGTCGTGGGTCGCCCCGAGGCCGGCCTCGCTCGGCAGGAGCGCCCCGGCCGGGAACTCGCCGGCCTCGATGCCCCGGCGGATCGCGTCGGCGATCTCCCTGTAGCGAATCGTCCGCACCGCCCCACCCTACCGACGAGGCCCCCACTTGTATGCAGGTTGTCTCTTCGGGCTACTTGTATTAGAGTTGTATCTAGCCCTGCTGTGTTAGGCAGCC
>JBPEXC010000251.1:0-3252 GCA_052032035.1 Acidimicrobiales bacterium
CTGAACTTGAAGCCCTTGCGCCAGTCGAACTTGTCGACGGCGTGCTCGAGGCCCAGGTTGCCTTCCTGGATCAGGTCGAGGAGCTCCATCGACGGGGGGAGGGGGTAGCGGCGAGCGACGCTCACCACCAGGCGGAGGTTGGCCCGGATGAACCGGTCCTTGGCCCGAGCGGCGGCTCGGACGGCTCGACGATTGGCGGCGGTGTCCTCGCCGTCGTCGATCTTCTCTTGGGCATCTCGGCCCTTCTCGATGATCTGGCTGAGCTCGCGCTCCTCATCGGCGGTGAGGAGGGGCACGAGGCCGATTTCGTTCAGGTACTGACCTACGGAGTCACTCATTGGGGCGCGCTCTTCATTCGGGGTTGCGGGAAAGCGGTGGAACGGGGCACGACGAGCCGGGGGTTCCAGTCGTCGTCTGACTTGCGGCTTGACACACCGAAGAGGGACGTGCGGTCGAACGGTGGCAATCGCGTTCGGAGTGAGCGGCGTTGCTCGGCCGGGTCAGGAGGGTGTCCCTGCCGGTAAAGTGTCTCCGTGGTGGCGATCGGGCTTTGCGGGCCGATCCGTCAGTGCTGTCGGTGCTGCGGGCTCAGAAGTGCAAACGTCATTACTAATACAACCTGTTCCCTCTGTCGAGTGACATTTTTCACCCATTGAGGGAATGGCTTCACATCCCGCTATGACCGCCGACACGACCGCCCAAACCTCATCGGGACCATCGCTCGGTGACCAGGGGAATCAGCGACCCACGTCGCCCCGTCCGGAGAAGCGACGCATCGGGTTGCTCGGTGGCACGTTCGATCCTCCTCATCTCGGACATCTGGTGGTCGGCGATCAGGTTCGGCGGGCGATCGGCCTCGATGAGGTGTGGTTCGTCGTTGCAAACGACCCGTGGCAGAAGGCCGATCGCGACGTGACGCCCGCCGAGGTCCGCCTCGAGCTGACCCGGGCGGCCCTCCGAGACGCCGACGGGTTGGTGGTCAGCGACGTCGAACTGGGGCTCGGCGGCGCGTCCTACACCATCGACACCCTCGCCGCCCTGCGCGACGCCCACCCGGAGGTCGAGTGGTCGGTCATCGTCGGCCGCGACGCCGCCGCCGGCCTCCACACCTGGCACCGGGCCGACGACCTGGCCGCCGCCGCCCGCTTCCTGGTCGTCGACCGTCCCGGTGCCACTGCTGCGGTCTCGCCGGGGTTCGACTGGGAGGCGGTCGACGTGCCCGAACTCGAGATCTCGAGTTCCGACCTGCGTCGCCGGGTCGCTGCGGGCTCATCGATCCGCTACCTGGTGACCGAACCGGTGCGGCGCCTGATCGAGGAGCGTGGGCTGTACCGCCCGGCGGGTGCCGGCGACGCTCCGAGCGGTCGCGCCCTGCACTAGCCTCCGGCGCAGTGATTCGATCGGTCACCACCACCGAGGACGCCCCACCCGCCCCGTCGCCGGTCTGGTTCGCCTTCCTCGAAGCGCTGTTGATCGGAGCGATCCCGCTGCTCGGTGTCGTCGGATTCGACACCCTCCTCAGCTCCCGCACCGGCACCTTCGTCGAGCAGCCGGGGCCGGGGGAGCCCGGCTGGGCCGCCCTGGTGGCGCCGAGCCCGATCACGGTCGTCGTCCACGAACTCGACGGCAAGGCGGCGGGTGCCGCGCTGATCGCCCAACCGGGCGTGGGCGAGGACGGGGGAGCGATCGTGGTGGTTGCTCCCAACGTCGTGCTCGACGGGGCCGCCCTCGACACCCTCCCCGTCGACGAGGTCGGGCCGCGGCTCGCCGCCGAGATCGACCTGGCGGTGGGCGACCCCCTCGTGATGGACGCCGAGCAGTGGGCCGCCCTGCTCGGCGCCACGACGTTGGCGGTCGACAACCCCGACCCGATCCCGGTCGATGCGGGCGAGGACGAGCTGGCGATCGGCCGGATCGAGGTGACCGCAGCCGACGTCGATCGGTTCGCCGGACGTGCCGCCGTGGAGGGGCCGGCCGAGGCGATCGTCGTGCGCAACGAGCGGCTCTGGCAGGCGCTGCTGGCCGAGAGCGGCGCGGGTGCGCTCGTGGCCGACCACCCCCTCGCCGTCCTGCTCGGGCAGCTCGAAGCCGGCCCGGTGGAGGTGACCGTCGCACCGACCGTCGCCGGTTCGGTCGGTCTGGTCTTCGACGGCGAGGCCATCGAGGCATTGGTCCGCAGGGTCGTGCCGTTCCCGGCTGGGGCCGACGGCGGCGACCGGCCGGTGGTCCAGATCCTCGCTCGGACCACGGGGGTCGACCTCGAGTCGATCGCCGAGGACGTGGCGGGCCTCGGGGTGGAGGTCGTACTGATCGGCTACGGCGACCCCCTCGACCAGGGCAGCACGGAGCTCGTGGTGCCCGACGGCGTCGACCCCGCCCGCTACGACGAACTCGTCGAGTGGCTGGGTGGCGCTAGCGTGATGCGGGTCGCCGACGCCGAGTCGTCGCCCGACCTCGCCACGCTGCGGGTGACCGACGCCGTCGGTTCCTGAGCGCCGGCACCCGCGCCGGTCCGCCCGGCGTGACCGATCCGACGAACCAGGACACAGACCCCTGACTGCCAACGACGCCCCCATCCCGGACGATCCCTCGTCCTCCGAGGCCGAGCCGACCACCACCGCTGCCGACGACGAGATCGAGGGCTGGGTCCGGATGGCCGGGGAGGCCGCCGACGCCAAACTCGGCACCGACACCCTTGCGTTCTTCGTCGGCGACGTGCTCGGGATCACCGACTGGTTCCTGGTCACCTCCGGGGCCAACGCACGCCAGACCCGCGCCATCGCCGAGGAGATCGAGGAGGCCCTGACGGTCGCCGGCGGCCCCAAGCCGATCCGGATCGAGGGCCTCGACACCGGCGAGTGGGTGCTGATGGACTACGGGATCTTCGTCGCCCACGTGTTCACATCCGAGGCGCGCGGCTTCTACGAACTCGAGCGGCTCTGGGACGACGTCCCCCGGCTCTCCTTCGCCACCGAGCGCTGAGCGCGCGCCGTCCCGCCCGCGCCCGCAGCGGCCGGGCAGGCAGGCAGCGGGCGGCGGGCAGATCGTGCCAATGAACGCGTGGCGGTGGGTTGTTGGCGGCAATGAACCGCATGTGGGCAGATCCTGCCACCGAGCCCGCAGCGGCCGGGCCCGCCCGCCGGTTCAGGCGACGATGTTGACGAGCTTGGGCGCTCGCACGATCACCTTGCGCGGATCGCCGTCGAGATGCTTGGCCACCGCATCCGACGCCAGGGCGAGGGCCTCGGCATC
>JBPEXC010000252.1:0-5505 GCA_052032035.1 Acidimicrobiales bacterium
GGTGGGTCGCCGTCCGACGGCGACCGTTCCTCAGACCGCCAGCAGGTCGCGAGCGCCGGTGTCAGAGCTCGGGTGGCGGAGCTTCGACATCGCACGGGCCTCGATCTGACGGATCCGCTCACGGGTGAGGTTGAAGTACTCGCCCACCTCTTCGAGGGTGCGGGGCTCGCCGCGGTCGAGACCGAAGCGGAGCTTGAGGATCTCGCGCTCGCGCTCGTCGAGCGGGGCGAGCAGTCGGCTGATCTCCTCGGGGAGGAGCGCGGTGGCGGCCACCTCGAACGGCGAGTCGGCGCCACGGTCCTCGACCACGTCACCCAGTTCGGCGTCGCCGTCCTCCCGCAGGGGTTCGGACAGCGAGAGCGGCTCGGCGGCGAAGCGCAGCGCCTCGGTGACCTTCTCCTCGGGCATCTCGACCTCGGCGGCGAGCTCGGCCAGGGTGGCCGGGCGCCCGTACTTGAGTTCGAGGCGGGCCCGGGCCTTCTGGAGGCGGGCCAGGGTGTCGCCGGCGTGCACGGGCAGCCGGATGGTGCGACCGGTGTTGGCGATGCCGCGGGTGATCGCCTGACGGATCCACCACGTGGCGTAGGTCGAGAACTTGAAGCCCTTGCGCCAGTCGAACTTCTCGACGGCGTGCATCAGGCCGAGGTTGCCCTCCTGGATGAGGTCGAGCAGGGGCAGACCGGAGGCCTGGTACTTCTTGGCGATCGACACGACGAGCCGCAGATTCGACTGCACGAAGGTCTTCTCGGCCTCGGCACCCTTGCGGATCGTGCGGCGCAGCTCGCGACGGCGCGCCGGACTGACGTCGGGGTCGGCCGACAGCTCTTCCTGGGCCGCCTTGCCCCCCTCGATGGCCTGCGCGAGGCGCACCTCGTCTTCCTTGGTCAGCAGGGGATACTGGCCGATGTCGGTCAGGTACAGCCTGACCAGGTCTTCCTCGTCGCGCTCGACTCGCTCCTTAGCCAAGGAAACAACCTTCCATTCGCTCGTCCGAACTGTCGGCGCAGGAACCCTCCGAGCGCACTCGGCGTGGGGCCCTACTCCACGAAACCGCCTCGAGGTCAGGGTATCGACAGCGAGGAGGGAACGTGGTATCGCAGGAGTGTACCGAGCGCAGCAACTCGTCCACCGGCGGTTTCACCATCGGCGGGCGACTCGACCCAGGGGTTCGTGGTCCGAATGCGTTGTCACGCAGGGTGATTGTCGGCGCGTGTCGGGGTCGCCTTGAGCTGTCCAGCCTGGTCGTCGGGCGAGCGTGCGGACGGTGCAACCCCGGCTCAGCGCACCGATCCGGCACCCACCACCCCACCGGCGGCGACGGTGAGGAGGGTGAGCTCGGCCGTCCGGGCGGCGGCGCGTTCGATGTCGGCGGCCTCGACGAGGAGGGACTGGAGCACCAGTTCGGCGTCGCGCCAGTCCTGCTCGACGTCGGCCAGGCACAGGTCGAGGATGCGCATCGTCGGGGCGTCGGTGACGGTGGCGACGTTGTTGCGGTGGAAGGTGTAGGCCGCCAGGAGCTGGGGCAACAGCACGCGGGCGTGGCCGACCAGCCAGTCGAGGGCGGCGGCTCGCAGCTCGGCGGCGTCGGGGTCGCCCCCGGACGACTCGAACAGGGCGGTGGGGTCGGCGCCGGCGAACGCGTCGACGAAGGTCTCGGTCTCGGCGCCGGGCGACACGATCAGCCGCTCCTCGGTCAGCTCGCCCAACTCGGGTAGACGCCGATACCAGAGCTCGGCGTGGAAGGAGTGGTGGAAGCACTGCCGGCCGAGCAGGGTGCGAGCGGCCGGGAACGGCACGAAGGCGACCCAGCCGCCGAGCAGCTCGAACAACCGACGTTCGAGCCACAGGTAGTGGCCGATCCGGGCGGCCGTCTCCTCGACGGTGAACGAGCCGGGCAGCTCGGGGCGCTGCCACGGAGGTCGGCGCGCCGCTCGGGCGTTCGACGGGGACGGTTCGGCGTCGGACATCGGGCTCGACGATAGACCCCGGAGCGAGCGGGAACCCGACTCAGTGCCCGTTGGTGCTCCAGTGCCAGGGCTCGCTCGGCAGGTTGTAGAAGCCGTAGGCGGCGGCGTGGGCGTCGAGCCACTGGAACGCCGCGGTCTGCTGGTGGGAGATCGCCCGGCCGTCGACCGTGAAGTCGATCGCCCGACCCCGTTCGTGCATCGAGGCGCCGGGCCGGGCGGTCGGCGGGTTGCACAGGTAGGACGGCATCTCGTAGACCTCGTAATCGCTGGTGCCGCAGTGTTCCCGCCGCAGGCGGACCTGGGTCGCCGGGTCGCGCCAGCCCCAGCCGCTGAGGAACACCCCGTCGCGGGCGGCGTGATCGATCAGGTCCATCACGTTCTGGGCGATCGATTGGTGCACGGCGATGCCGTAGACCCTGGTGATCTCGCTCACCGGCGGGATGTCGATCGGGCTGGTACTGATCGGCCCTCGGGCCGCCAGTTCGGCCGCCAGCAGGGCGACCGCCTCGGACTCGCGAGCTGCGAGGTCGCTCTCGATCGCCTCGAGGGAGGCCAGCTCGGTGAGCATGTGGTCGAGGCGATCGGTGGCGTCCTCCATCAGGGCCTGTTGGGCCGCCTCGGCGGCCTCGAGGGCGATGAGCCGTTCGGCCTCCTCGGCTTCGAGCCGTTCGGCTTCGGCCCGGGCGGCCTCGGCCGCTGCTCGCTCGATCGCCAGGTCCTCCTCGACCACCCGCAGCTGCTCTCGCACGTCCTCGTCGTCGCCCGACAGCTCCTCGACGAGCGACTGCATCCGCACCGCGTCCATCGGATTGTCGACCGTGACGAACAGCGACGGCGACTCGCCGCGGTTGACGAACGACGCGATCGCCCGTCGGGAGACCTGGGCTTCCAGGGTCTCGAGCTCGGCCTCGAGGTCGACGATGGCGGCCTCGGCCCGCTCCTCCTCGGCGACGGCGGCGGCCCGCGCCCGCTCGGCGGCGGCGAGGGCGGCCTGCTGGGCGTTGACCTCCACCGTCAGGGCATCGAGGGCCTCGGTGATGGCCGTGAGTTCGGCGGACGCGGCGTCGACCTGGCTCGCCTGTTCGGCCCGTTCGGCCTGGGCGGCGCGACGCTCCTCGCGGATCGATTCGAGCTCGTCCGAGGTGCTCTGGGTCGTGGCAGCCGGCGGCAGGGCGGCCACCCCGGCGACGGCGAGGAGTCCGACCGTGAGGACCCGGGTGCCGGAACGGCGGAGCGAGTCGAGGACGGCGTGGGCGGGTTGTCGGAGAACGCGAAGACGCATGGTGGTCAGACGCCCGCGCTCCGTAGCCTACCGCACGGTTGCGAGCGGGTGCGTCACCCCGTCGCGATCGCGTGTGTCGCTCGGTCAGGAATCGTTCGGCACCCGCTCGAGGTCGGCGAGCCAGGCGGCGGCCGAGGCGTCGGACGGCATGCGCCAATCGCCGCGGGGCGACAGCGTGCCGCCCGCCGACACCTTGGGCCCGTTCGGCAACGCCGATCGCTTGAACTGGCTGGCGAAGAAGCGACGGACGAACACCTCGAGCCAGCGCCGCACGGTCGGTAGGTCGTAGGCGACCCGTCGGTCGTCGGCCAAGCCCTCGGGCCACGCCCCGGCGTCGGCGTCGCGCCAGGCGTGCCAGGCCAGGAAGGCGATCCGACTGGGCGACGCGCCCCGCCGCAGCACGTGGAAGAGGGTGAAGTCCTGGAGGGCGTAGGGTCCGACGAAGTCCTCGGTCGCCTGGGGGCGGTCGCCGTCCGAGGGCACCAGTTCCGGCGTGATCTCGTGGTCGAGGATCTCGTCGAGCACGTCGTTGGCGTCGGCGCCGAAGTGCTCCGACGAGATCACGAACCGGATCAGGTGCTGGATCAGCGTCTTGGGCACGCCGGCGTTCACCCCGTAGTGCGACATCTGGTCGCCGACCCCGTAGGTGCACCAACCGAGGGCGAGCTCGCTGAGATCGCCCGTGCCGAGCACGATGCCGCCCCGGTGGTTGGCCAGCCGGAACAGGTAGTCGGTGCGCAGTCCGGCCTGGACGTTCTCGAAGGTGATGTCGTAGACCGCCTCACCGTCGCTGTAGGGGTGGTCGAGATCGTCGAGCATCTGGCGGGCGGCGGGCCGGATGTCGAGCTCGGCGAAGGTGACCCCCAGGGCGGTCGACAGCCGGGTGGCGTAGCTCTTGGTCGTGTCGCTGGTGGCGAAGCCCGGCATCGTGAAGGCGTGGATGTCGGTCCGGGGTCGGCCGAGGCGGTCCATCGCCTGGGCGGCGACCAGCAGCGCGTGGGTCGAGTCGAGGCCGCCGCTCACGCCGATCACGATCTTCGGCTCGCCGATCGCCACCAACCGCTGCTCGAGGCCCGAGACCTGGATGTTGTAGGCCTCGTAGCAGTCCTGGGCGAGCCGCTCGGGGTCGTCGGGCACGAACGGGAACCGGTCCTGGGGCCGCCGCAGGCCGATGTCGCCGGTGGGCGGGGCGACGGTGAAGTCGACGGTGCGGAAGTCCATCGTCGAGACGCCGCGGCGGTTGTCGTCGAAGGTGCCCTGGCGGAGGCGTTCGGCCCGGAGCCGGCGCAGGTCGACGTCGACCGTGGTGCGACACGCCGTCTCGGGGAACCGCTCGCCCTCGCCGAGCAGGTCGCCGCACTCGTAGACCATCGTCTGCCCGTCCCATGACAGGTCGGTCGACGACTCGCCCTGCCCGGCGGCGGCGTAGAGATAGGCGGCGAGGCAGCGGGCGCTGGCGCTGCGGACGAGGAGGCGCCGATCGTCGGCGCGACCGACGGTGATCGGACTGCCCGACAGGTTGGTCAGCACGGTGGCCCCGGCGAGTGCCGCCTCGGCGCTGGGCGGCACCGGCACCCACATGTCCTCGCACACCTCGGCGTGGACCACGAGGCCCGGCACGTCGTCGGCAGCGAACAACAGATCCGGGCCGAGCGGCACCGGCGGATGGTCCGCCAGGGCTCCGGTGAATCGGTGGGTGTGAGCGGCGAGGTCGTCGCCGGGACCGAACCAGCGACGGTCGTAGAACTCGCGATAGGTCGGCAGGTAGGACTTGGGGGCGATGCCGAGGATCCGGCCCCGGTGCACGACGACGGCGGCGTTGAGCACCCGGTTGCCGTGGGCGAGCGGGGCCCCGACGATCGCCAGGGGTCGGAGCTCGGCGGAGGCGGCGATGACATCGGCGAGCGCTGTCTCGACCGCGGCCAGCAAGGTGTCCTGGAGGACGAGGTCGTCGATGGCGTAGCCGCTCAGGCACAGCTCGGGGAAGACGGCGACGGCGACACCGTCGCGGTCGCAGGCCTCGAGTTCGGCGAGCACGGTCGCCGCGTTGGTGGCCGGGTCGGCCACCGAGATCGGCACCGTGCAGGCGGCGACGCGAGCGAATCCGTGGGCGTAGGCCGAGGTGAAGTCCACACGGCGAGTGTAGGAGCCGGGGTGGGTGGGGCCCAGAGACGCCCGACCCACCCCGGCGAGGGCGGGCTCAGTCGGAGCTCTCGTCCGACGTCGCGTCGTCGCCCTGGAGGCGGTCGCCGATGC
>JBPEXC010000253.1:0-10337 GCA_052032035.1 Acidimicrobiales bacterium
CTACGGGCCGCTCCGAGCGGGCTGCATCCGAGAACCTGCCCGACCCGGTGGGCCCGGGGGCCCACCGCCGGATCGGCCGTCAGACCCGGAACAGGATCTTGACGACGTCGTCCTCTCGGGCATCGAAGATCCGATACCCCTCGGCGCCCTCCGACAGGGGCAGGTGATGGCTGAACAGTCCGGTTGCGCCGAGTCGTCCAGCGGTGAGCAGGGGCAGCAGCACCGGCCAGGTCGGGGTGATGCTGGCGATGCCGGCCCGAACCGTCAGGTTGCGGTACATCAGCTGGTTCATCGGCAGCGTGGTGCCCTGGGGCAGGCCGATGAAGGAGGCGGTGCCACCGTGGCGCAGGATGCGCGGCACGAGTTCGACCGCGCCGGCAGCCCCCGACGCTTCGAAGGCGCTGTCGCACATGCCGCCCGAGGTGTGGGCCCGGATCGCGTCGAGCGGGCTGTCGGCCGGGTCGAGGGCGATGGCGCCGAGCGACTCGGCGTGGGCTCGCCGACCGGCGACCGGGTCGATCGCGAACACCGTCGAGGCGCCCTGGAGGAAGGCGAGTTCGACACCGCAGAGGCCGATCGGCCCGAGGCCCACGACGGCGACGACGGCACCGGGCGCGATGTCGCAGCGCGAGACGCCGAAGTGGGCGGTGGCCAGGGCGTCGGTGAGCAGCAGCGCCTGTTCATCGCCGAGCCCGTCGGGGATCTTCGTCATCGACAGGTCGGCATTCGGGACCTGCACGTACTCGGCCTGGCCGCCCTGCAGTCCGGTCGACAGCCCGAAGGCGTTCGCCCTCGGACACGTGCCGACCCGCGACCGGCAGATGTCGCAGGTGCCGCAGCCGGTCCCGCCGGCCACGATCACCCGGTCGCCGACGCCGAACCGGTGGACCTCAGGGCCGGTCTCGACGATCGAGCCGATGAACTCGTGGCCGACGCAGAACGGGTCGACGCCCGAGGAGTAGTCGGTTCGTCCGATGCGGTCACCGTGATACAGGTGGAGGTCCGACCCGCAGATGCTGCACGCCTCGACGGCGACGATCGCGGCGTTGTCGATCGTCAACGACGGGTCCGGGTGGTCCTCGTAGCGGATGTCTCGCGGTCCGTGGAACACGAGTGCCTTCATGGTTGCTCCCCTCGACGGAGCGGCCATCGTGGCTCACCGCCGCCATGAGGCTGCAATCGGCACCGCTGCAAGCGGCTCCTCGGGCGAGCGGCTCCGTCAGGCGGGGGCAGTGAGGAGACTGGCGACGGCGGCGACGTGCAAACCGGCGGCCACGATCGTGAACGCGTGCCACACCTCGTGGTAGCCGAACACGTCGGGCCAGGGGTCGGGTCGCTTCAGCAGCAACACCGGGAACCCGACCGTGTACATCACCCCGCCGGCCACCAGCAGGCCGAGTTCGGTGCCCGACAGGTGATCGAGCAGGGCCGGGGTGACGGCGAGCGCCGCCCACCCCATCACCGGGTAGAGCGTGTAGCCGAGCCAGGGGATGCGATGGAAGGCTGCCAGCTTGAGCACCATGCCGACCACGGCGGCGGCGCACACCGCGGCGAGGAGGGGCACGCCCCAGCGGCGGGGGAGCGCGACGAGGCAGAACGGCACGTAGGTGCCGGCGATCAGGACGTAGATCGCGCTGTGGTCGAGACGGCGCATCACCCCGTGCGCCCGAGGCGAACGGGCGAGACGGTGATAGGCGGCGGAGGTGCCGAAGGAGAGCGCCAACGATCCGGCGTAGATCGAGGCCGCGGTCACGTCGTTGGCGCCGTGGGCCATCGCCACGAGCACGATGCCGATCGGGATCGACGCGACGAACGCCGCCACGTGGAGCCAGCCCCGGAGCAGCGGTCGGTGGAGCCGGAGCGCCTCGGCGGCAGCGTGGGCGGCGGTCTGCGGGGTCACGTCGCGACCGTACCGGCGACCACCCCGTCGGTGGCGTCGGGCGGTGAGGTCTCGGGCGGTGCGGCCGGGCCCGGGGCCGCGGTCCGAAATCGGAGGGCTTCGGCGGCCTCGCTGCCTAGCCTCGGCCACATGCCGATCAAGATTCCCGATGCCCTGCCGGCCCGCGAGGTGCTCGAGCGTGAGGGCGTGATGGTGATGGACGCGTCGACCGCGTCCCGCCAGGACATCCGTCCGCTGCAGATCGGCCTGCTCAACCTGATGCCCGACAAGGTCGTCACCGAGACCCAGATCGCCCGACTCCTCGGCTCGACCCCGCTGCAGATCGAACTCACCCTCGTGCGGGTCGGCAGCCATGCGGCGAAGAACACCGCCGAGGATCACCTGATCAGCTTCTACGAGACGTGGGACGAGGTGAAGCACCGTCGGTTCGACGGCTTCATCGTCACGGGCGCCCCGATCGAGACGCTGCCCTTCACCGACGTCACCTACTGGGACGAGCTCACCGAGATCTTCGAGTGGAGCCGCACCAACGTCCACTCCCTGTTCTCGATCTGCTGGGGGGCGATGGCGGCGATCTGGCACTTCCACGGGGTGCCCAAGTACAACCTCGACGCCAAGGCGTTCGGCGTGTTCCAGCACCGCAACCTGCAGCCGACCTCGCCCTACCTGGCCGGCTTCTCCGACGACTTCGCCGTGTCGGTCAGCCGCTGGACCGAGGTGCGGCGAGACGACGTCGAGCGGGTCCCGGCCCTGGAACTGCTGATGGAATCGCCCGAGACCGGGGTGTGTCTCGTCAGCGAGGACGACGGCAACCGGCTCTACATGTTCAACCACGTGGAGTACGACTCGACGTCGCTCGCCGGCGAGTACTTCCGCGACCTCGAGGCCGGCTCGCCGATCGAGGTGCCCCACAACTACTTCCCCGACGACGACCCGACCCAGACCCCGCTCAACCGGTGGCGGAGCCACGCCTTCCTGCTGTTCGGGAACTGGATCAACCGGGTCTACCAGTCGACCCCCTTCGACTTCGTCGACTGAAGATGTCGGCGACGCAGCGCTGGTCAGTTCTGGGCGAACTCTCAGCTCGGCCTCGGTCGGCTCGCAGGCCCGGCCGACAGGTTGGGGGTATGCCCCAGCACGTCGCTCGCCCTCGCCCGCTCCGCCCCGCCCAGCTCGGAGCGTCGCCCCGCCTCACCCGCCGCTACTTCCTCGGCGGCCTCGTGGCCGCCCCCGCAGCCGCCACGATCCTGGCCGGCTGCGGCGAGTCGGCGTCGACCGCCGCCGGCACGACGACCAGCACCGCAGCGGGCACGACCGCCACCACCGCCGCCGGCTCGACCTCGAGCACCGCCGCCGCCACGGGGTCGTGGCTGTCCGGCGGCACAGACCTGATCAGCGTCGCCTATCCCGACGATTCGATCTTCGCCACCGCCAACACCTGCTCGGTGTCGCTGACCAACGCCACGACCGAGGGGCCCTGCTACTTCCAGGACGATACGGGCGAGGACATCTCCGACGGCAAGACCGGGCTGCCGATGCAGCTGTGTCTCCAGCTGGTCGACGAGGCCTGCAGCCCGCTCGAGGGCTACACGGTCGAGGTGTGGCACTGCGACACCCGCGGCATCTACTCCGGTGACACCAGCAGTAGCGCCGACGCCAGTTCGTTCGCCGGCGACTTCTGCACCGCCGGGGACACCGAGGCCGAGGCCGCCACCTACTTCCGCGGCCAGCTCACGACCGACGCCGCCGGTCGCGTGAACTTCCTGACCTGTTTCCCGGGCTGGTACTCCGGGCGGTCGATCCACATCCACTTCGCCGTCAGCGACCCCGACGGCACCACCCGGGTGATCTCCCAGTGGGCGTTCTCGGACGACTTCACCGAGGACATCTGCACCACCCACGAGCTCTACGCCGATCGGGGTGTGCAGGACACCCCGCTCGAGGGCGGCACCGACACCGTGTTCCCGTCCGACAGCTACGAGGACTACGAGCTGAGCCTCGAACAGAACAGCGACGGCTCGTTGCTCGGCTACGGCGTGATCATGATCGACCCCGATTCGGTCGCCACCGAGGCTGCGGGCGGCGCCGGTGGCGCGCCGGGCGGCGATCGCCCCGAACGGCCCTGATCGCCGGCCCCGAAGGGCCCTGGTCGACAGTCCGAAGCCACCCATTGACAGAGGGAAGGCAGACTCTTACGTTGCTGCCCATGGCGGTTGCGTTCGATGATTCCCCCCACACGTCGGACGGAAGCCTTCACCCTCCGGAGGGAAGCGTTCGTGGTCGTTGGGTGATCGGCGCGCTCATCGCCGCGCCGATCGTGGTCGTCATCACGCTGGCCGGGTTCGCCACGTGGCAGGTTCGCTCGGCCCAGTCCGAGCTCGGCGACGAGCTGGCTTCGTTGCCGGCGATCGCCGACCTGCCGGTGACGAGGAGCGGGCCGTGCCCGACCGTCGACCTGGTGGTCGCCGCGGGCACGGGAGCTGCGGGGACCGGAGCGGTGACGTCGGAGGCGGTCGCCCTCGACATCGTGGCCGATCTCGAGGCCGCCGGATTCGTCCGCCTCGACCGCACAACCCACAGCCGGGAGCGGGGCGACGGCCTCGACGCCGACATCGTGGAGGTTCGTGCTCGCGACGCTGCCGTCACCATCTCGGCGTCGGTGTTCGATCACGACCTGGCCAACTGCGGCTAGCTGGGCCCTGATCGGGACCTAATCCCCGGACCCGGAGGAGGGCCGCTGGGTACGCTTCGACCATGACGGCGATCTCGGCCATCGGACTCCACAAGGCGTTCGGGGCCACCCGGGCCCTCGACGGGCTCGACCTCAGCGTGGAGCCAGGGGAGGTGATGGGCTTCCTCGGCCCCAACGGGTCGGGCAAGTCGACCACGATCCGGGTGTTGATGGGGCTGCTCCGCCACGATGCCGGCGAGGTCTCCCTTCTCGGCGGCGACCCGTGGCGCGACGCCGTCGATCTGCACCGCCGCCTCGCCTACGTGCCGGGCGACACCAACCTGTGGCCGGGCCTCACCGGCGGTGAGGTCATCGACCTGTTCGGTCGCCTCGGCGCCGGCCTCGACGAGACCCGTCGAGCCGAGCTGATCGAACGCTTCGAGCTCGACCCGACCAAGAAGGCCCGCACCTACTCCAAGGGCAACAAGCAGAAGGTGGCGCTGGTCGCGGCCCTGGCGAGTCGGGCGGAGCTGTTCGTGTTCGACGAACCGACCTCGGGCCTCGACCCGCTGATGGAGTCGGTCTTCCAGGACGAGGTCCGCGCAGCGAAGGACGCTGGTCGCACCGTCCTGCTCTCCAGCCACATCCTGGCCGAGGTCGAGGCTCTCTGCGATCGGGTGACCATCATCCGCGAGGGCCGCACCGTCGAGACCGGGTCGCTGGCCGAGCTCCGGCACCTCACCCGGACCGCGATCGAGGCGACGACCGTGCAGCCGCTCGACGGCGTGCTGGCCCGACCCGGCATCGAAGACGTGGTCCGCCACGACGACCGGCACGTGTCGTTCACCGTCGCCAACGAGGACCTGACCGAGGTGATGGCCGACATCGCCGGCCTCGGTATCGAAGCGCTGATCAGCCAGCCGCCCACCCTCGAGGAGTTGTTCCTGCGGCACTACTCGGTGGAACCGACCCGCAACGGCACCCTCCGGTGAGGCCGTCGGAGCGAGCGTCGTGACCGGCTACCTCACCATCCTGCGGCTGCTGTTCCGGCTCGACCGGATCAAGCTGCCGATGTGGCTGCTCGGGCTCGGCCTGCTCGTCGGGATCACCCCGACCTCGGTGCGATCACTCACCGAGACCGAGGCGGCCACCCGCGGGGTGGCCCCGGAGGTGATCCTGGCCGAGCAGGCGGTGTTGGTCGAGACCAACGCGGCGATGGTGGCGATGTCGGGCCCCGCCGACTCGCTCGACACCTTCGGCGGCCGCTACGCGTTCGAGATCAGCGCCTTCACCTTCGCCCTCGTCGGCCTGATGAGCGCGCTGCTCGTGATCCGGCACACCCGGGCGGAGGAGGAGGCGGGGCGGGTCGAGCTGACGCGCGCCCTCGGCGTCGGGCCGTGGGCCCGCATCGGTGCGGTGATCACCGAGGCCCTCGTCGCCAACGTCGCCGTCGCCGCCGTGATCCTGGCGACGTTCCTCGCCGACGGGATCGACCCGGCTCGCACTCTGCTGTTCGCCTCCGGCATGGCCCTCTGCGGGTTGGCGTTCGCCGCGGTGACGCTCGTGGTCGTGCAGGTGTTCGAGTTCGGCAAGGGAGCGGTCGGCGGGGCGATGTCGGTCCTGGCGTTCGCCTACGTGATCCGGGCCGCCGGCGACGTGCGGGACGACTGGCTCGTGGTGCTGTCGCCGATCGGCCTCGCCCAGCACCTCGACCCCTACGGAGCGGCACGGTGGTGGCCGCTCGTGGTGCTCGGCGCGCTCGTCGTCGCCGGGGTGGCGGGTGCCGCTGCGCTGAGTCGGCGGCGTGACGTGGGCGCAGGGTTGATCGGTCAGCGCCCGGGCCCGGCTCGGGCCGCCGACTCGTTGGTGTCGCCGATCGGTCTCGTCTGGCGGCTCCAGCGTCAGACGCTGGTGTGGTGGGCCGTCGGGATCGCCGGCTTCGGGGCGGTGTGGGGCTCGATGCTGTCGTCGCTCGACGACTTCGTGGCCGACAACGAGACGATGGGCGACATGCTCGACGCGATGGGGATCTCGTCGGACTCGATCCGCGAGGGGTTCGCGTCGATGGCCTTGACGCTGCTGGCGATGATGGCGATGGCGGCCGCGTTGCAGGTGGTCGTCCGGGTCCGCACCGAGGAACGCGAGGGGCGAGCCGAGGCGGTCCTCGGCACCGCCGCGTCTCGGCAGCGCTGGTTCGGGGCCTTCGTCGTGGTCGCCCAGGTCGCTGCGCCGCTGTTGCTGCTGGCGGCCGTGGTCGGGACCTACGGCGCCGACGCCGCCGTGACCGGCGAGGTCACGGGCCTCGCGGACGGCGTGTGGGGGGCGCTGGCCCGGGTGCCGGCGGTGCTCGCCGTCACCGGCGTCGCCGTCCTCCTCGCCGGTTGGTCCGGGCGCACGGCGGCCGCCGGGTGGTTCGCGTTCGGGGCGTCGGCCGTCCTGTTCCTGTTCGGCGAACTGTTGCAGTTGCCGATGGTCGTCCAGCAGCTGTCGCCCCTGCCGCACGTGACCCATCTGCCGTACGAGGCGCAGCCGTGGCTGTCGCTCGTGGTGCTGACCACGATCGGTCTGGCCGGCACGGTCGCCGGCGTTGCCCTGTTCGAGCGCCGCGACGTCGGCTGACGATCACCAGGGTGCCGACCGTCCCAGGCGGCTGTCGACGGCCTCGAGACTGACACGAGTCTCGTCTCGGGCGAGCAGGGCATCGGCGACGATTTCGCCCGCGAACGATGACGCGGTCCCCGAGGCATGGTCGCGTAGCCGATCGGTGACCCACTCCGACAACGGCACGTCGAGCGCCTCGATGATCGGCAGGACGTCGTCGGGCAGCTCGATCGTCACGTTCAGCACCTGGCCAGTATGGACGGTGCCTGCCGCCAGGAGGTGGGGTTGATGGCTCGGCAGCGGGTCCTGCAGCCGCCACTTTGGTATGAGGGCGTGCGACCATCGGGTGGTGAGCGATGCGGAACGATCGAGTGGTGAGCGGGTGGAGACAGCGCCGCTGGAGTCAGAGCGGGTGATGGTGTTCATCGACGGGCAGAACCTGTTCAAGGGGCTGCAGCGTCGCTACCGGGCCCGGCTCCATCCGCTGCTGCTGGCCCGCACGCTGGCGGGGGAGGGGCGCCGACTCGTCGGCACCCGGTACTACTCCGGGATTCACGACCCCGACGAGAACGCGCAGATGTTCGAGGTCGTGCGGCGCCGCCACGACCTGATCGAGCGGACCGGGGTGCGGGTGACCGAACGGACCCTCCGCTACCACTGGGAGTGGCGGGTGCAGGACCGTGACCTCGACCCGCCCTGGTACGACACGGCGCCCGACGTCGCTCGGGCCAGGGTGAAGCGGCATCGCGGCGCGCGGGAGAAGGGAATCGATGTGGCCCTCGCCCTCGACGCGGTCGGTGCGCTGTTGAGCGACGAGTGCGACACGGCGATCATCGTGTCCCGCGACCGCGACCTGATGGAGGTGGCCGACGAGGTGGCCGAGCGAGGCGGGGCGTTGGACGGTCGACGGCGCCGGGTGGAGGTGGCGTTCGTGTCCGAGGAACGAGGCGACGAGCGGACCTTGGCCGGCTATGACGCCTTCCACGAGATCGATCGAGACGTGGTCGAGGCCTGCCGTGATCGATTCGACTACTTCGAACCGCTCGACGACGCCGACGTCGACGCGTTCCTGGCGTCGCTGTGAGGCGGCAAGTGTGCTGGCGAGGGCCGGCCGCAATCGTGCTCGCGGTCGGTTCCGTCATGGTCGGCTGCGTCGCTGACGAGGGCGAACCGGCGACGTCGGCCGACGATGGGGGAGCGGTCGAGACCTCGCTGGTGGTCGAGATCGTCGTCGAGGGACTCGATGGGCCGACCCAGTTCGCCGTCGGACCCGACGGGACATGGTTCGTCGCCCAGCTGTCGGGTGGAGAGAACGACGAGGCGGGATCGGTGGTCCCGGTCGATCCGGCGACGGGCGAGGTCGGCGAGGCGGTGCGGACCGGGCTCGACAAGCCGACCGGCGTCGCCGTGTTCGACGGTCGGCTGTGGGTGCAGGAACGTCGCCGGCTCTCGGTGTCGGCGCTCGATGGTTCCGATGTCGAGGTCGTCGTCGACGGCATGGCGTTCAACGGTCGGTCGTCGGGTTCTCTGAGCGTCGACGGCGTCGACGGTGCGGAGCGGCTGTTGTTCGCCACCACGGGCTCGCTGCGCAGCCGGACCGATCCGCCGGCCGCACCGACGCTGTCGTCCGGGGTGCTGTGGTCGGTCGACCCCGATGGGGCGGTGGCGGCGGTGGGGTCCGGATTCAAGAACGCGTACGCACAGGTGCGGGCGAGCGACGGGGCGCTCTGGACGGTCGAGGTCGCCGACGGTGTCTACGACGGCGAGGTCGCCCTCGACGAGGTGGTGGCCGTGGCCGAGGGGGCTGATCACGGCTGGCCTCACTGTGTCGACGACAACCGACCGGTCGCCGAGTTCGATGGCACCGCTGAGCGTTGCGCCGATGTACCCGGGGCGCTGGTCGTCTTCGACCGGGGAGCGACGCCGACGTCGATCGTCGAGTCGCCGTGGCAGCCGGGTGAGCTGCTCGTGGCGTTGTGGAACGCCGGCGAGGTGGTGTCGGTGACGACTGACCGGGGAGTGGTCGCCACCGTGCTCGATTCGGTCGAGCGCCCCCAGCAGCTGGTGGTCGACGACGGTCGTCTCTTCCTGATCGACTTCGGCAGCGGCGAGATCCTGGAGCTCAGCGCCGGCGCCTGAGGGGCCTGGTCAGGGCAGCCGCCGGAGCATGGTTACGGCGGCGCCTTCCTCGGCGACCTCGACGAAGCCGAGTCGTCGGTAGAGCGCTCGGGCGGGGGAGAGGTCGTCGACGCTGAGGCAGAGCTGCGCCACGCCGTGCTCGGTCAGGGTCTCGAGCAGGGCGGTCAGCAGCCGGGTGCCGAGCCCGAGGTTCCGGTGGGAGGACGCAAGGGCGATCGTGAGCTCGGGGGTGTGCTCGTCGACCCAGCCGTATCCCGGATCGTCGGCCGGGAACCGGCGGACCCAGGCGGCACCGACGGGTTGGCCCTGGTCGAGTGCCACGAGTCCAAGGTCGCCTGGGCGCCGGCCGAACTCGTCGAAGTAGTGCCGGATCGAGGGTTCGTCGAGAACCTCGCGGCCGAAGGGCTCGGTGTCCGGTCGAACGAAGAGCGCCTCGAACGTCATGTCCTCGAGGAAGGCCTGATCGGCTTCGGACGCAGGCCGCGTCTGCAACGACATGACAGACAGCCTGCCAGGTGTGGGCGGCGGCGTCCGAGAGTTGGGCGAGGGCGTTCCCCAGCAGTGATCACGAGAAGCAGTCGTCGAACTCCGTCTCATCGACCACATCTACCTGGTCTCGCGTGAGGTCGGCAAGGACCCATATTTCGAGTCGCCAACCCTCATCGAGGGGCGCTGCGTCGCGTACGTAGACGGTGCCGGTTCGCGTGCGGTTCGAGAAGCCGAGTGTCCAGTCGGGGCCGGGGCAGCTCTGCTCCACCTGCTGCCAGCCCGCCGATCGGAATCGGGCAACGAGTTCTCCGACTCCGGAGGCGAGATCGTCGTCGCCTGCGAGCGGAACGAAGAAGGCGATGGCGGCACCTGGGTGAGCTTCTGGAGTGCTCTCCCGGGAGGGTTCCCAGCCCGCCGCATCGTCGGGTGGGAATGAGCGCAGCTCGATGACATCGAGGCTGAGTTCTTCCACCAGGGCCAGCACGTCGGCCTCGGCCGATTCCAGCGCCCTGGTTGCTCGGACGTTGTACAGCGAGC
>JBPEXC010000254.1:0-9992 GCA_052032035.1 Acidimicrobiales bacterium
GGCGGCGGCAACCTCGGCGCGGTGCAGGTCGGCATGCTGCGCGCCCTCGTCGAAGCCGATGTCCGACCCGACGCGGTGCTCGGCTGCTCGGTCGGTGCGATCAACGGTGCGGCCTTCGCGGCCCGCCCCGACCTGGCCGGGGTCACCCGGCTGGAGCGGATCTGGCAGCGCCTTGCCGAACGGGATCCCGACATCATGCCGAACCGTCGCCTGCTGCCGCTGGCGGCCCAGCTGGCCCGGCGAGGCACGGCCCTCCACGGGCAGGAGCGCCTCGGCGAACTCCTCCTGGCCGAGCTCGGCGACCTACGGTTCGGCGACCTGGCCGTGCCGTTCGCCTGCGTGGCGGCCGACGTCGACACGGCCGCCGCCCGCTGGTTCGACGACGGTGAGCTCCTCCCGGCCCTGCTCGCCTCGTCGGCCCTGCCGGGGGTCTATCCGCCCGTGACGATCGGCGACCGCCGCTACTTCGACGGTGGCGTCGTGCGAGAGATCCCGGTCGGACGGGCCCTCGACCTGGGGGCGACGCGCATCGTCCTGCTCCACGTCGGCCACCTCGACCAGCGCGAACTCGACGACGCCCGACGTCCCTTCGACGTGTTGGCGCACGCCTACTGGACGATGCGGGCGGCCCGCCTCGACGACGAGCTGGCCCGGGTCCCCGACGACGTCGAGCTGGTGCGCCTGCCGGCCGGATCGACCCCGCGGCTCCGTTTCGACGACTTCTCCCGCGGCCCGGAGCTGTCGGAGACGGCGTACCGGGCGGCGTCGCACTACCTGCGCACCGGCACGGTCCCGGCGCCGGCGGCGGGCCCGGTCTCCGACGGCGACGAGCCGGCCGAGGTGTTCGACGCCGTCGAATCGCTCGACACCCCCTGAACGCTCGGTAGCCTGCGGGGCGATGAGCCAGATCGATCTCCATTCGTCGGGTCCACCCGAGACCGTCCTGCCCGAAGAGCCGGCCGCCCTGCGCGAGGCGCTGGCCGCCGCCGGGGCCCTCGGCGACGACGAGCGCCGGGCCGCCCTGGCCGAGATCGTGGCCGCCAACCCACGTTCGCTCGAGGGCTGGGCCCGCCTCGGGGCCGAGGGCCGAGACGTGATGGAGCGCTACGCCACGTTCCGGGTCGGCTACCACCGCGGGCTCGACACCCTGCGCCAGAACGGTTGGCGGGGGAGCGGCTACGTGCGATGGGAGCACCCCTCGAACCGCGGCTTCCTGCGGGCCCTGGAAGGCCTGCGGGCCTGCGCCGCCGCCATCGGCGAGGACGACGAGGCCGAACGCTGCGCCCTCTTCCTCCGCCAGCTCGACCCGTCGTGGCCGCCGACGATCGAGGGCTGACCCCCGACGATCGCGGCCGTCCCGTGGTGGGCGTCGTCCTGGTCGGCGGCCGCAGCCGCCGCTTCGGCAGCCCCAAGGCGATCGCCGACACCCCCCGGGGACCGCTGGCCTCGATCGCGATCACCGCGCTGCGTGACGCCGGGGTCGACCCGGTCGTGCTCGTCGGCCACCCCGAGCGGGACCGGTCGACGGCGGCTGCGCTCGGGCTGCCCCTGGTCGCCGACCGTCGCCCGGACGCCGGGCCGCTGGCGGCGATGGCGACCGCCCTCGCGTGGGCTGCCGGCGGATCGGTCGTGGTGCTGCCCTGCGACCTCACCGACATCGACGCCGTCACCGTTCGACGGCTGCTCGACCGGGCGGCGGAGCTCGACGAGGCCACGGCCGTGGTGGGCGCGGGACCCGACGGCCGTCCCGACCCGACGATCGGGGTCTGGCCGTCGTCGGCGGCCCGCTCGGTGCAGGCATTGGTGACGGCCGGCGAGCGCCGATGGCGAGCGATCTTCGACGTGGTGGCCGCCGAGACGGTCGCCGTCGAGGCCGATACCTTGTCGGATGCCGACGAAGCGGCAACACTGCACGCACGCTTCGAGACCGAGGATTTCTCCTGAGACGCACGTCCCGCTCCGATTCCACCGCCGCCGTCGAGGCCGCAGGCGACGACCTCGCCGAGCTGATCGTCTCCACGTCGCGGCTCGACGAGGTGGTCGAGGCGGCCGGTGCCGAGCCTCGCTACGCCATCGACACCGAATTCCACCGCGAGCGCACCTACTTCCCCCAGGTGGCGCTGGTGCAGCTGGCGTGGGCCGACCAGGTGGTGCTGATCGACCCCCTCGAGGTCGACCTGGCGGCGATGGCGCCACTCCTCGACGGTGACGGCCTCTGCGTGCTCCACGCAGGCGTCCAGGATCTCGAGGTGTTGGAGTTGGCGTGCGGCACGGTGCCGAGTCGCCTGCTCGACACCCAGATCGCCGCCGGGTTCCTCGGCGTGCCCACCGGCTCGCTCGTCTCGGTCCTCGACCGCTTCCTCGGCGTCACCGTCGCCAAGGGCGACCGGCTGACCGACTGGATGCGTCGCCCCCTCACCGTCGACCAGCGCCGCTACGCCGCCAGCGACGTCGATCACCTCCTCGCCCTCACCGATGTGATCACCGCCGAGCTCACCGAGCTCGGCCGCCTCGACTGGGCGTTGACCGAGAGCCGACTCCTGCTCGAGCGGCCACGCAACCGCCGCACCCCGGACGAGGCCGTGGCCCGGATCAAGGAAGCCCGCTCGCTCAAGGGGCGTCAGAAGGCGGTGGCCACCGCCGTGGCGGCCTGGCGCGAGGATCGAGCAGCCGAGGTCGACCAGCCAGCTCGCCAGGTGCTCCCCGACATCGCGGTGGTCGCGGTGTCGCAGCAGCAGCCGTCCTCGCCGGATCAGCTCGCCAAGCTGCGCGGGATCGACGGCCGTCATACGAAACCGGCGATCGCGTCGGCGATCCTGGAAGCGGTTGCGGCGGGCCAGGCGGCCCCGAAGCCGCCGCCCCGAGACCGGGGCGTGGAGCTGCCGAGGGAACTGCGACCCGTCGTCACGCTCGTCACGTCGTGGATCTCCCAACTGGCGCGCGACCATCGCCTCGATCCCGCCCTGCTCGCCACCCGGTCCGACGTCGAGAACCTCCTCAAGGGGGTCGACGGCCGGCTCGATCAGGGCTGGCGGGCCGATCTGGTCGGCGACCCGATCCACGCCCTCGTGCAGGGTGACGCGGCCATCGCCTTCGACGGCGAGGGCCGGCTCGTGCTGGAGCAACGCAGCGGCGAGCCCTACCGTCAACGAGCGTCGACGAACTGATTCGAGCGCGAACGACCGCAGACGAACCTCGTCGACATCAGGCGAGAACCTTTCGGACCCGGTTCGCAGAAACGTCACCTCTGCTCTACACTGGCGTTTCGACCTTGCCACGGGAGGCGGGTGTGCAACCGCCCTCCGTCGGCCCCAGCACGTTTCCGAGGAGTGTCCCGTGAAAAAGGGGCGACACCGCCGTTACGAAGAAGCCCGGGCCCTGAAGCGTTCGTCGTTCGACGACATCGAGTCGCTCATGGACCGCATCGACGACGATCCGTTCGATCTTCCCACCACCCCCGAGGCCAGCAAGGTCCGGGACTGGGAGAACGACGACGACGAGTACGACGACGAGGATTGACCGCTTGCGGTGTCGCCCGAGGCGACACCGCCGTTCCGACGCCCCGGCAGCTGCCGGGGCGTCTGTCGTGTCCGGGCCCTCGGCCCGGCGCGACGGAGGGACCGTGACGGAAGCACCGTGACGGAGGATGTCGAGGGGAATCGGCGGGGCGCTAGGCGCCGCCGGTGTCGGCCAGGATCTGGCCGAGCTTCACGATCTCGGATTCGTGCACGATGCCGACGAAGTGCTCGGCGTCGTCGAGCACGGCGAGCACGTCGACGCCGTGGCGATCCATCGCCACCAGCACGTCGCGCAGTGACCAGCTCGGCGTCGCGACGGGCAGGTCCTTCAACATCACGTCGGCGACCGAGGTCTCCGTCCAGGCCTCGCGGTCGAGCTCGGAGCAGGCGTCGACGGTGCAGAGCCCGAGATAGTCGCGGCCGTCGACGACCGGCACGACCCGCTGGCGTTGACCGAGCGCGTGGTTCCACACGAATTCTGCGACCGTGGCGTCCGACGGGACGGTCAGCACATCGGTCGTCAGGGCTGCGGTGAGGGGCAGCGTGATGCGCTCCTCGAGGTGGCCCCGGCGCTCCACCTGTTGCCCCTTGGCCACCGACGAACGGCCGGCGACCAGCTGGGACACCGCAGCGGCCACGAGGGCCGGGACGACGGCACTCCCGCCGCCGGCGGTCGACTCGGCGACGAACATCACCGCCGCGATCGGCGTGCGGTAGCCGGCGGCCAGGAAGGCGGCCAGACCGAGCACGGGCCAGATGCGCTCGGGGGCCTCGGTCATGCCGACCTCGTCGAGGACGGCCGACACGATGCGGCCGAGCAGCACGCCCTGCACGGCGAGGGGGATGAAGAGACCGCCGGCGCCGCCGGCACCGACGGTGACGAAGGTGGCGACCGCCCGTACGACGAAGAGGAGGAGCAGGAGGGCGAGCGACCGTTCCTCGTCGAGCCACTCGACCACGCCGACGCCGGGGCCGAGCGAGAGCGGCTCGTCGAACAACGTGTTGGAGGCGACCGCCAGCGCGCCGAGGATGCTGCCGCCGACCGCGACCTGGAGCAGGGGCCCGGTGGCGTCGGCCGTCGCCTTGGCCCGCCGCACCATCGCTGCGTAGGCCCGACCACCGATGCCGGCTCCGACGCCGATCAGGACGGCGCCGACGAGCTCCTGGGCACCGACGTCGCCGGTGACCACCACACCCAGGAGGGGCTCGGGGTGGACGAAGGGGACCGACACGAAGGTGAGGTAGGCGGCGGCCGAGGCGATCAGCGACGGGAGCAGGGCCCGGTGGGCCAGGTCGTCGCGATAGGGCGACTCGAGGGCGAAGAGCACCCCGGTGGCGGGCGCCTGGAAGATCGCCGCCACGCCGGCGGCGGCGCCGGCGGTGAGCAACAGCTTGGCCGAGCCGCGACCGAGCCAACGCTCGAGCCGTTGGTGGACCATGAGGCCGAGGCTCGAGCCGGTGTAGATCGACGGGCCCTCGAGCCCGAGCGAGCCGCCGAACCCGATCGTGGCCGCACCGGCCAGCATGCGGGCGGGCAACGGCCGGGTCGGCAGGGCGGGCTGGCGCATGTGATAGGCGTGGATGTACTCGTCCGACGTCGACGGCGAGCAGCCGTTGCCGAGGGTGCGCAGGATCATCGCCGTGAGGCCGAGGCCGACGATCGGGGCGAGGGCCTGCATGCCGAGCGGGAGCGTCTCGACCTCGTGGAGCACGACCTCGACGGTCAGGTACTCGAAGACGGCGACGGCCACCCCGACCAGCACGCCGAGCAGCGCGGACGCGCCGAGGAGGCGCGAGCCTCGGGCTTCGGGGAGAAGGGCGCGTAGCGCGATCCGCACCCCCTGAGGATGCCTCAGGTTGGGAGCAAACCTGCGCCACGAGCGCCGATGGCTCGCAAGAGCGTGTCGCGCTGGGCGAACACGTCGTCGACCGAGCGACACAGGAGGGGTTCGTAGACCCCGCAGCGGCCCCGCAGGCGCTGCCACGACCCGGGCGTGGCGAGGCCCAACCAGTCGGGGACGTCGACGAGGACCCGGCCCACGGTGATGCCCTGGTGTCGGTCGTGGCCTCGGTTGCCGCAGTGCCGATAGCGGACCGGCCCGATCGACAGGGCACCGTCCTCGACGCTCACCGCGTCACGGACCCCGGCGTCCCACGCCACCCGGAGCACCGCCACCAGGATCGCGTGCTGGAGGGCCGTCCGCCCGTCGACCAGCGGAGCGAGGGCGTCGATCCGCAGACCGTCGCGATCGGCCGCTGCGAAGGCGAGGGCCGGCAGATAGGGATGGCGCAACGTGCCCTGGGCCACCCGCCGCTCGGCCCGACGATGATCGCTGACCGGTCCGAGCACGCTGATCGCCGGGTGCTCGAGGAGCTCGCGTGCCCGGTCCGCGACCTGTCGCCGGCTGCGCAGCAGGTCATCGTCGAACTGTGCGGCCGGGAGGCGGTTGAGATCGGCGCCGGCCTGGACCACGCGACGGAGCGACCAGCACAGCAGCTGGTGTTCCGGGGCGTCGTCGTCGACGTCGGCGAGGACGGTCAGCCGGTCGAGCAGGTCGCCGGCCACGTCGAGCAGGGCCGTCGTCTCCGGCCAGGTCAGCAGGTCGTCGGCGGCGATGGCCCGCACGGCGTCATGATCGAGGCCGAGCATCGCCTGGGCGAGGGCGACGGGATCGACGTGGTCGCCGCGCTGCCGCCAGATCGCGACCGTTGCCGCCCAGACCTCGGCCGGGACGCCGGAACCGATCGTGGTGCGAGCATGTCGATCCGTCACGTTCTGGTCATCGGTTGTTCGGGCGTTGATCTTGAGCGCGCCGACCCGAGGATGTCGGCCTCGCCGGGGCCCGGGTCAGGTGCGCCGGGGCTGCAAGGTGACCGGGGTGACCCGGGCGAGGTCGGCGAGTTCGACCGCCAGGCGCTCGTAGAGTTCGTCGCCGACGAGTTCGCGCAGCTCGTCCTCCGAGCCCCGATAGACGGGCACCGCGGCGGAGTAGGCGGCGTCCTCCTCGATGCACCACCAGTGGAAGTCGTCGCCGCCCGGACCCCAGTCCCGGCGATCCCAGCCCCGGACGAACACCGTCTCGAGCTGGTTGTCGTCCTCGTGGACATCGAGTCGGATCGGCACCTGCCAGCAGACGTCGGGCTTGAGGTCGAGGGGCCGGCGTCCGTGCTCGAGCGCGGCGCGGTGCAGGGCGCAGCCGGCGCCGCCCGGGAAGTCCTCACGGTTGAGGAAGATGCATGCGCCCTTCACCTTGCGGGTCACCCAGTCGCCGTCGGCGTTCTTCTTGAACGGGCTGCCCTTGCGCTCGGCTCGGGACCGGAACTGCCAGTTGTCGTCGTCCAGCAGTTCGACGGCTTCGGTGACGTCGGCCAGGTCGTCCTCGTCGACGAGGTGGGCGCCGTGGAGACAGCAGCCCAGCGCCTCGGTGTGGTCGACGTCGACGTCGATCGACGGGCAGCCCTGGCCGTAGATGCAGCGGTGGGCCGACAGCAGGAACGTGGCGTCGAAGATCCAGCGTTCGCCGTCGACCAGGAGCTCGATCCAGCGGTGCCCGTCGGCGGGCGGGGCGCCGGCGATCGGGCGGGGAGCAGGGGTGTCGGCAGCGTCGACCACCGCCGCATGCTAACGAGCCCCGGTCGGGTTCGGGAGCCGTGAAGCGGCGAGCGACCGGGTCCGACCGAATCGGGGCTCAAGGTCCGGACGGCCCATGGCCGATAGGGACACATGCCCACCGCACGCCGGGGTGGGCCACGGGTCGGCGGGCCCGCTCCATCCACCGTTGCGCCCCACCGGGTGCACCTTCCCAGGAGGCCTTGGCGCGCCGTGATCCTCGTCGACGAAGCTCCCGAACTCGTCTGCCGATTCCGAGTGGACGGACTGCTCCGCTACGTCAACACTGCGCTCGCCGACCTGCTGTGCCGCTCGGCCGACGACCTGGTCGGTCGCAGCCTGCTCGAGCTGGTGCCGGGCGGGCTGCGCACCGACGTCGAGGCGGCGCTCGCCCGGACCGGGGCGCTGGCCGACGGCCAGCCCCTCGTCGTCAACGAGTTCGGCCTGGTCGACGGGCACGGTCGGCTCCGGTGGTTCGAGTGGACCGACCGGGGCCTGTTCGACCAGGCCGGGCGGCTCGTCGAGGTCGTGTCGGTCGGCACCGACATCACCGACCGCCGGATGGAGGAGGACGAGCTCGCCTTCGTCGCCGACCACGACGCCCTGACCGGCCTCCTCAATCAGAAGGCACTCCTGCGAGCGGTCCGTCGCGAAGTGTCCGACCCGACGGCTCGGCGTCCGCTCGCCGCCCTCTACGTCGACCTCGACGACTTCGGCGCCCTCAACGACTTCTACGGCCACACCACCGGCGACCGGGTGCTGGAGGAGGCGGCCGAGCGGCTGCTGTCGGTGTTCCGCCGAGCCGACACCGTGGCCCGCATCCACGACGACGAGTTCGTGGCGGTGAGTCGACTGGTCCACCGCGACGAGATGGTGCTCCTGGAGCGGCGGGTCGCCGACGCCCTGGCGGCGCCGATGGTCGGCCTCGGCCAGCTCCGGTTGTCGGCCTCGCTCGGCTGGGCGCTCCACGAGCCGGCGATGACCGCGGACGAACTGATCAACGCGGCCGCGTCGGAGATGTTCGACCACAAGCGCCGCCAGCGGCTGCGGTGTCGGCTGCACTATCAGCCCAACCATCAGCCCAACCATCAGCCGAACGCTCAGCCGACGGCCTGAGGAGGCCTCCGGTCGGCCGCCGACTCAGTCCTCGGGGTCGGGGTCGAGGTCGTGGACGAGGCCGCGGTGGGCGGCCGGCGACTGTGGACCGCCGAGTTCGTTCATCCGGTGGATCATCTGGGCGAGGCGGGCGAAGGATCGGTCGTCGAACCGGAACCCCAGGCGGGGGAGGCCGATGTGGTCGTCGTCGCGGACCTCGGCGGCCGTCGTCTCGGTCGGTTCGATCCGGCCCGACACCACGATGTCGCCGAACTCGTCGTTGAGCGTCTCGATCGCGGCGTCGTCGAGGCTTCGGTTCATCCGCACCAGGAGGCGCTTGCCGACGTAGCGGATCGAGTGGAACGTGGCGTAGAACGCACACAGGTAGTCGGCCGCCTCCTCCGGGTCGTGGGTGTGGAGGTAGAGGTCGGTGTCGTCGGCCTTGATCATGCCGTTGGCGGCGAGGCCGTCGTCGACGAACCGCTGCCAGGCGTTCCAGTAGCCCGACTCGGGGTGGTCGAGCAGCACGATCGGTGCGGGATAGGCCTTGCCGGTCTGGATCAGGGTGAGGAGCTCGAAGGTCTCGTCGAGCGTGCCGAACCCGCCGGGGAAGAGCGCGAAGGCGTCGGTCTCCTTCATGAAGAAGAGCTTCCGGGTGAAGAAGTAGCGGAAGATCGCCAGCTTCGGGTCGCCGTCGATGATGTCGGCGGCCTTCGCCTCGAACGGCAGCACGATGCTCACGCCGAAGCTGTTCTCCACGCCGGCGCCCTCGATCGCGGCGGTCATGATGCCGGGACCGGCGCCCGAGATCGTCATCCAGTCGCGCTCGGCCATGATGCGGGAGAAGTCGCGGGCGATGACGAAGTCGGGGTGGTCGGGTGCGGTGCGGGCGGAGCCGAACACCGTCACCTTGGCGCGGTCGCGATGCTGGGAGAACACCTTGTAGGCGTTCAGCATCTCGGCCAGGGCCTGGGAGGCGATCTTGAGTTCGAGCCGCCCGACGTTCGCCTCGTCCATCTCGAGGGCGGTGACGACGAGTTTGCGCACGAGGTCGTCGTTGCCGTCCTCGCCGACGAGACCGAGGACCTCGCTGATCAAGCGGTCGACGTTGCCGTCGCCGAAGGTCGAGTTGGGCCGGGGAGCACTCACATCGGCGACGGTAGTCGGCCGGGACCTCAGGCCGGCGCAGCCTGGGACTGGCCGGCGGCGACCGGCGCCGCCTCGTCGACCCGGCCGTAGAGCGTCGTGCGCTGCACCAGGCGGCGACCGAGGGGCTCGACCAGGTCACGGAAGTCGTCGACGGTCACCTCGGTGCCGTGGGTGGCCCCTGCGGCCCGCGAAATGTTCTCGTCCATCAGGGTGCCGCCCAGGTCGTTGCAACCGGCCTGGAGGAGCTGACGGACGCTGTCGAACCCGATCTTCACCCAGCCCGACTGGATGTTGTCGATCAGGCCCCGGTAGGCGATGCGGGCCACGGCGTGGACGAGCAGCGTCTCCCGGAACGTCGGGCCGCGGCGAGCCTTCTTCTGGAGGTAGATCGGCGACGCCATGTGGACGAAGGGGAGGCCGACGAACTCGGTGAAGCCGCCGGTCTCGGCCTGCAGCTCGCGGGTGAGCAGGAGGTGGCGCACCCAGTGTTCGGGGTGTTCCACGGCCCCGAACATCATCGTGACGTTGGACGCGATGCCGACCGAATGGGCGGTGCGGTGGGCGTCGAGCCACTCGTCGGTCGAGAGCTTGTCGGGGCACAGCACCTCGCGCACGCCGTC
>JBPEXC010000255.1:0-16632 GCA_052032035.1 Acidimicrobiales bacterium
GTACGGGGTCAGCCGGTGGCTCGCATGTGGACCCGGCGGGCGGGTCCGGCCGTTGCCACCGGACGGTCGGTCAGGCGATGAGGCGCTGCAGATGCTCGGGGACGGGCACCTGCGGCAGCTGGTCCTCGGGACGAGGGTTCTTGGGCGGACGGCCCCGACGCCGCTTCTGGGTGAGGACCTTGCCGTTGTGGAACAGCTGGCCGCCCCACACGCCGGCGGGCTCGCCGCGGAGCAGGGCGCCCTCGAGGCACTCCGCCATGGCGGGGCAGGTGATGCAGATCCGCTTGGCGGCCGCGATGTCGGCGAGTTCCTCGGAGAAGAACAGGTCGCCGGCCTCGGGCACCTCGCGGCACGCGGCCTGGGTCCACCACGGCTGGGCGTAGGCCTCGCTGAGCAACGCAGCCGCGGTGACGGTCTCCTCGCTGCTCGGCGTGGGCTGGGGACTGGGGGGCACGCCATTGATCTGGACGATGGTCATCGGTGTCTCCGGGGTTCGGGGTAGGTGCGAGTGGGTGCGGGATTCGGCGGTGAAAAACGAAAGAAGCCGCCGGGAGCGGTGCTCCCAGCGGCTTCGAGTGCGATCTTCCGACGTCGACGTCGTCAGGTGCATCTCTCCCGCTGGGAGTGGCCCTTCTTCTCCTTGGTGGTGGTGGTGAAATGCCACGAACCGGAGGAGAAGGGCCGGAAGGAAATCGGAGCGATACCTCGGCCGTTGCCATAGGCGTTGCCCTGCACGTCGGTCGCGGTCATGGCGCAGAAGGCGGCCATGGCGAACGCAGCAGCGGCGAAGGCGGCAACGGTGAACCCGGGTGCGGTCAGCGCGGTGAGCACTGCGGCGACCGTGACACCGGCGACGCCGGCCACGACGAGTTCGAGGGCCGCATCGGAGGCGGCGCAGGAGCGCGACGGGACGGCGATCGTGGCGGTACGGGTGGCGAGGTGGCGATCCGTGGTGGTGATCGTGTTGTCCATGACGTCGGCTCCTTTCTCGAGCGTGGTGGTCGCAGCGCCGATGGCGCTGCGCTGTCGCAGCGCCGATGACGCTGTTCGATCGCAGCGCCGATGACGCTGTGTCGCCGTTGAGCCAACTACGGCTTCGAGGCCCTGTCAATCGAATTATCGCCGCTAGGTTCGGCGACGTGAGCCCGTCCCCCGATCCGATGACGCCGTTCCCCCCGGTCGGTCGACGTTTCTCCCGGTCGCGGCCGGTTCGATTGGGCGACGTCGACCCCGCGGGATTCCTGCGCCTCGACGCCCTCACCCGCTACACCCAGGACGTCTCCAACGACGACACCAGCGACGCCGAACTGGCCGACCACCTCGACTGGGTGGTGCGGTCGACCATGATCGACGTGCACGTCGAGGCGGCGTTCGGCGAGCAGCTGACGCTGACGACGTTCTGCGGCGCGCTCGGCAAACGCTGGGCCCAGCGTCGCATCACCGTCGAGGGCGATGCCGGCGCCCACTACGAGGTGGCGACGCTGTGGATCTTCGTCGACCCGACCTCCGGGCGTCCCCGGCGTCTGAGCGACCAGTTCGTCGAGCTCTACGGCGAGGCCGCCCAGGGCCGCACCATCGGTGCCAGGCTCGGCCACCCCCGGCCGGCCGACGACCTCGGCCGGGAACCGTGGCCGGTGCGTCGGGCCGACTGCGACACGGTCGGCCACGTCAACAACGCCGCCTACTGGACCGCAGCCGAGGAGTTCTGGACCGAGGCGGGGCGGGCCGGTCGGCGCTACCTCACCGAGTACGGGGGCGGGATCCCCCTCGGCGCGACGGCGCAGCTGGTGCGGACCGACGACCTGCTGTGGTTCGAGGTCGACGGCGCGGTCGCTGCGTCGACGTCGCGCGTCGCGCTCGATCGCGTCGCGCTCGATCCGGAGCTCAGTCCACCGGCTTGAAGACCGTGGTGCGGTAGTGCCGCAGCTCGGCGATGCTCTCCTTGATGTCGTCGAGCGCCCGGTGGGCCACCGCCTTGCGGGGGGCCGCCTCGAGCACGCCGGGGTACCAGCGGCGGGTGAGCTCCTTGATCGTCGACACATCGATCGACCGGTAGTGGAGGAACTGCTCGATCTCGGGCAGGTGACGGTCGAGGAACCGTCGGTCCATCCCGATCGAGTTGCCGCACAGCGGCGTGGTGCCGGGCTCGAGGTGCTCCTGGAGGAACGCCAGGGTCTGGGCCCCGGCCTCCTCGAGCGTGATCGTCGACGAGCGGATCGCCGGCAGCAGGCCGCTCTTGGTGTGCATGTCGACGACGACGGCGTCCATCTTGGCCAGGTCGTCCTCGGTGGCGTGGACCACGAGCTCGGGCCCCTCGGCCACGATCTCCAGCTCGTCGTCGGTGATGAGGGTGGCGATCTCCACGATCACGTTCGCCGAGGGGTCGAGCCCCGTCATCTCCAGGTCCATCCAGGCCAACATCCCTCGAACACTACCGCTCGCAGGCCGAGCCGACGGGCGGCGACCGGGTGACCGGCCGGTGGTCACACCGATCACGGCTGCGCTCGTCACCGCAGCACTCGTTACGGTGCTCGGCGTGCACGTGCCGCTCCGCCGCCTCGACCCCGACCTCGACCCGCCGCGCCGGCAGCGGGCCGGCGACGCCGCCGCCGACCTGCCCGCCCGCCACACCGTCACCCTCGCCCCCGGCGAGCGAGCCGTGGTGCCGACCGGGTTCGCGATCGCCGTGCCCGACGGGGCGGCGGGTCTCGTGCTGCCCCGCTCGGGGCTGGCCGCCGAGCACGGGCTGACCGTGCTCAACGCTCCCGGTCTGATCGACGCCGGCTACCGCGGCGAGCTCAAGGTCGTCCTGCTCAACACCGGGGCTGAATCGGTCACCCTCGAACGAGGGCAGCGCATCGCCCAGCTCCTGGTCGTGCCCGTGCCCGCCCTCGAGTTCGAGCTCGTCGACGAGCTGCCCCCGGCCCCCGACGACCGCGGTGCTCAGGGGTTCGGCAGCTCCGGCTGACCGTCCCCCCGCTCGGCCGCAGCGGCGTGGCTCGTGCTGGTTTCGGCGGTGCCGACCTCGGTGTGGCCGGGGTCGAGCGTGAACCGCACCCCGGCGGCCTGCAGGTCGGCGGCGAGGCGGCCCGACAAGAGGGGACGCAGCTCGCCCTCGAGCCGTTCGATCGTGTCGCCGCTCACCGCCGTCGGCGTCAGCCGCAGCTCGGCGACGAACCGCTCGTCGTCCCACGCCGCTGTCACCTCCAGCTCCGCTGATGACCGCTCGGCGGCGGGCTGTTCGACCAGGGCGTTGGCGGCGGCGGCCACCGCCAGCCGGAGCTGTTCGACGTCGCCCACGTCGAACCCGAGGCGGATGGCCAGCCCCGACACCGCGATCCGGGCGACGGGCGCGAACCGGGGCGCCGCCGGCACCGCGACCTCGACCGTGCGCTCGCTGCGGGCGCCGGGCGGCACCGACGCAGCGGCCACGTCGGCCTCCGTCGGCGACTCCGGCTCGTTCATGGCGCCAACTATTCCACGATCCTCGCCGAACGCGTCGACCCCATGTGCGCGCACCCCGAGCTCGTCACACCGCCGGGGGGCGCTCTCGCCGGACGTCGACCGCCGCTCGGTCGTCGCGCAGCCCGACCAGGGAGGGGTGGCGCAGTGTGCCGCCGTCGGGCCACTCGCCGTAGGCGACCTCGACCACCTCGGTGGGGGCGACCCACTGCGGCGGTCGCTCGTAGGGCGGCAGCGGTCCGTCGAACGGGCACGGGCCCGGCACGAGCCGGTCGGTCAGGAGGACGCGGGTGCGTTCGTCGAGTCCGGACCCGACCGACCCACACGCCACGAGCCGCCCGACGTCGTCGTGGACCCCCACCGCCAGCGACCCGATCACGCCGCTCGACGACGCCGCGGGGATCCAGCCCCCGACCACGAACTCCTGTCGCCGACGGATCTTGATCTTGCGCCACTGCGACGACCGCTCGCCCGGTCGGTAGCGGCTGTCGGTCCGCTTCACCACGATGCCCTCGAGGTCGCGCGCCTCGGCCAGGGCCAGCAAGGGCTCCGGGTCGGCGGCCGTCGGTGGCACCCGCCACGCCGGGCCGTCCTCGAGCACCTGTTCGAGCAGCCGGCGCCGATCGGCGAGGGCGACGTCGAGGAGGGCGTGCCCGTCGAGGCCGAGCAGGTCGAAGGCGACGAACACCACGGGGTGGGTGGCCACGAGCTCGCCGGTCGGGGCGTCGACGTGCATCCGGTGCTGGAGCCGACCGAAGTCGGGACGGCCGCCGCTGAACACGACCGCCTCGCCGTCGAGGACGGCGTCGGTGGCCACGGCGTCGGCCAGTCCGGCCAGCTCGGGGAAGGCGCCGGTGCGGTCACGCCCGGTGGCCGACAGGAACCGCACCTCGCCGCCCCGCCGGTGCACCTGGAGGCGCATGCCGTCCCACTTGAGCTCGGCCAGCCAGCCGTCGCCGGTCGGGGGGCGATCGGCCGGTTCGGCCTTCATCGGGGGCACGAACGGCCAGCGGGAGGCCGGCGACATGTGGCCAATTCTAGGTCCCGTCACCTCTCCCTACCGACCGGTCGGTAGGCTCGTCGTCATGGTCATCGATGCCGACGTTGCGTTCCTCGCCGATCTGGAAGACACCGCCACGGAGCTGCTCGAACGCCACATCGGCGCCGTGAAGGAGTGGCACCCCCACACCTTCGTGCCGTGGTCGCGCGGCCGTGACTTCGAGGACGACTACGAGTGGTCGCCGTCCGAGACCGACGTGCCGGCCGAGGTGCAGAGCGCACTGTTCGTCAACCTCCTCACCGAGGACAACCTCCCGTACTACTTCCGCGACATCGAGCGCATGTTCGGGCGCGACGGTGCGTGGGGGGAATGGGTCCGCCGCTGGACCGCCGAGGAGGGCCGCCACGCCGTGGTGATCCGTGACTACCTCACCGTGTGTCGCACGATCGACCCCGTCGCCCTCGAGCGCGGACGCATGGCCCAGATGAGCGGCGGCGAGGTGCCCGAGCCCCCGACCGCCGCGGATGGCATGTGCTACGTCACGCTCCAGGAGCTCGCCACCCGCATCTCCCACCGCAACACCGGCAAGCTCCTCCAGGACTACGACCGCGTCGGCTACGACATCATGCGGCGGGTCGCCACCGACGAGAACCACCACTTCCTCTTCTACCGCGACATCGCCCAGGCCGGCTTCGAGCGCGACCCCTCGCAGATGATGCTCGCCCTCGAGCGCCAGGTCGTCGGCTTCGAGATGCCCGGGACCGGGATCCCCGACTTCGCCTCCCACGCCAAGGTGATCGCCCAGGCCGGGATCTACGACCTCTCCCTCCACTACGAGCAGATTCTGGAACCGATCGTCCTCAACTACTGGAAGATCGCCGACGTCGAGGGGCTGTCGGGTGAGGCCGAGGCCGCCCGCGAGCGGCTGATCGCCTACATCGAGAAGAACCGCCGGGTCGCCGAGCGGCTCAAGGCCCGACGCGCCGCGCAGGCCGAGAAGGCTGCCGCGGACGGTACCGCCGAGCTCGTCCTCAGCTGAAGCGACGCTCGACCCGGTCGAGCCACGCCTCGATCTCGGGGCGGGCGAGGCTGTCGAGGTCGTAGAGCGCGGTCCAGCGCGGCCGGCACAGCGGGTGGCAGGTGTTGCGCATCGCCCGGAACAGCCGGACCTTTCCCGGGTTGCCCTGGATCGCGTTGATCCAGCGGGGCGAGCCGTGGGTGGTGACCACGTGGATCTCCCGCAGGTTGCGCAGCCGCGGCCGGAGCCGGTCGGCGCCGGGTGGGAGATCGAAGGCCACCTCGTTCATCCACACCCGATCGAACCAGCCCTTCAGGCGAGCCGGCTGGCCGCCGAACCAGGTCGGATAGACCAGCACCAGGCGGCGGGCCCGCTGCAGGGCCTCCACGTGGGGCACGAGGTCGGGTCGGTCGGCGGGGGTGTGGGTGAGGTGGCCGCGGCGCTCCTCCAGCGTGAGTACCGGGTCGAACCCCTCGGCGTCGAGATCGAGCACCTCGACCGGCGCGCCGGCGGCGTCGAGGCCGGCCAGCACCCGGGCCAGCGCGGCGCGGGTCAGCGAGTCGGCCCGGGGATGGGTGACCACCACCAGCGTCGGGGCGTCGGCGGCGACGAGGACGCTCATCGGAGCGCCGCCAGTTCGTGGCGCACGCGGTCGAGGAACTCGGCGCGGTCCGATTCCCGAGCCGTGTCGAGCTGGTAGAAGCCGAGCCAGGTGCGCTTGCAGCGCTTCGAGCAGATGATCCGCACCGTCCGGTTGATCGTGCGGCGGCCGGCGTCACCCACCGCCGCCACCGACCAGCGGGGCGAGCCGTAGGTCGTCAATCCGACGAGATGGCGCACGCCGCCGAGCGCCGGTCGGATCCGATTGGTGCGGTCGTCGAGACGGAACGCCACGCCCGGCAGGAAGGTGCGGTCGAGCCAGCCCTTCATGATCGCCGGCAACCCCGACCACCACGTCGGGTAGACGAACACGAGCGCTTCGGTGCGGCGCAGCAGGTCGAGGTGGTCGCCGAGGGTCGGGTGGTCGTGACCGATCGTGAAGTAGTGCTCGAGCTCCTCGGCGCCGAGGCACGGGTCGAACCCGAGGGCGTAGAGATCGAGGACGTCGACGTGGTGACCGGCCTCGGTGAGGCCCGCCACCGCAGCGTCGCGCAGGGCCGCGGAGAACGACTCGGGGTCGGGGTGGGCGTAGACCACGAGGCACCGCATCGGGGGCGATCCTACCGGTCGGCCCAGCTCAGCTCGCCGTGTCCGTGGCGGGGGTTCGCACGATCGACACGGGCGTGTCCCCTCAAGCGGGGACCAGACGGACCCGGCTGACCGTCGGCCACCACTTCCCGGTGAGCAGGTAGGTGTCGTCACCGGCGTCCCAGGCGATCCCGTTCAACACGTAGTCGAAGGCGTTGGCACCCTCCGGGGGGAGCCCTGGGGGTCGCACGGCCGAGGCGTCGACGACGGCGTCGACGGCGCCGGTGGCGGCGTCGATCACCACGATGTCGTCGGCGCCGTAGCGGTTGGCCAGCACCTGATCGCCGACGCACTCGAGCTCGTTGAGACCGCTCACCTCCAACCCGGCTGCGTCGGTCACCGTCACCGACCGGCCGACCTCGAAGGTCTCGGGGTCCCGGAACTCGACGACCGCACTGCCGTCGGACATCGCCAGCTCTTCACCGGTCCAGCACAGGCCCCAACCCTCGCCGTCGTAGGTGAGGGTGCGGACCGGGGTGAGGGTCTCGAGCGACGACACCTCGACCTCCCCGGCCTGCCACGTGAGTTGGAAGACCTCGTCGCCGACGACGGTGGCGCCCTCGCCGAAGCGGTCGTCGGCCAGGTCGAACGTGAGGGTCACCGCGCCGGAAGCGAGGTCGACGAGGTTGCGGTCCGACTCGCCGTAGCGGCCGTCGCTGCGCAGCACGCGCCCGTCGGGCAGGAGTTCGAGACCCTGGACGTAGGCGTCGACGTCGCTCGGGTACTGGGCGACGACCTCGACCGTGTAGCGGCCGCTCAGCCGCCCGGGCGGCTCGGGCTCTGTCGCTGTCGGGTCTGCCGCTGTCGGGTCTGTCGCCGTCGGATCAGCGTCTGCCGGATCAGCGTCTGCCGGATCAGCGTCGGTCGAATCGGTGTCGGTCGAGTCGGCGTCGGTCGAATCGGTGTCCGTCGTCGCGGGATCTCGAGGCTCGGTCGTGGTGCCGGCGGTCGTCGACGAGGTCGTGTCGACGGGTTCGGTGGTCGAGGTGGTGCCGGCCTCGGTGGTCGGCTCGGCGTCGCCGCCGAACGCGTCGATGGCCACCACCGTGAGCCCGATGGCGACCGAGGTCACCGCCAGGGCGAGCAGTTTGGCCGACGGGGCCCGCAATCAGCCGCCCAGCAGTCGGGCCTTGGCCGCCTTCGAACGCTCGAGCAGGGCCGGCGGGATGAGGCTCGCCGCGCCGCCGTCGCCGCCACCGGCGTCGGCCGCTGCCGCGTCGGCCGCAGCCGCCGCCTCGTCGGCGGAGCGCAGCGCCATCTCCTCGCGCTCGACCTCGCGGGCCTTCCAGGCGTCGAGCATCGCGGGGCGCACCAGGTCGTCGTGACTCACCTGGCCCTTGAGACCCTCGTCGGCGAATCGCACCCAGTAGCGCAGCCACGGCTTGCCGCCGCTGATGTCGCTGAGCCCGTTGACCAGCTTGACCTTGCCCGAGGCGCCCTCGGGGATGCCGGGCAGGGCCCGCACGGTCTGCACCTTCTCGCCCCGCTTGAAGGGGGTGTCGAGCTCGATCGTTCGCTTGGGCATGAGGTCTTCGTCTCCTGGCCGGGGGACCGGCCCTCCAGTTGAGCAGTCCACGGTGGCGGGCACAAGCTTCGCTCGTCCGACGCCGTGGCGCGATGTGCCCCCGGTGGGATTCGAACCCACGACCGTTGGATTAAAAGTCCACTGCGCTAACCAGCTGCGCCACAGGGGCGGGGACGAGGGTAGCGATTGCCGATCGGCGAACCGCTGCCGCGGTCGGAGCGGTGACCGGTGCCAACATGGACCCGATGCCTGGCCCCACGAGCACGCCGGCGACCCGAGCCGGGCGCCGCCGCACGACCTCGATCGTGCTCGCTGCGGTCGTCGCCGCGGTCGCCGCCGGCTGCGCCGACCTCGGTGAGCCCGACTACGGGGTGGGGGCAGCCGCCAGCGTCACCTCCTCGACCGTCGGTGCGAGCAGCGAGGTGGCGATCGACTCGCCCTCGACCACGATCGCCGCCGCCACGACCGGCGACGTCTTCGTGCCGCCCCGACCCGAGGGCTATGTGCCCGAACTCCTCGTCGCCACCGATCAGGGGGTCCTCGTCGCTGAACTGCCGGCCGAGGTCACCGGCGCCGCCACGGTCCGGCGGCTCGCCGAACCCCTGGCCTCGCTCGTGTCGCCCCGCCTGGTCGGCGACTACTTCGGCGGGGTCGTCGGCGCCGGCAGTGACGGGGTGGTGCGGTGGTACCGCGACGCCGACACCGAGCCGACGGTCGTGGCCGAGGACGGCACCCTGCTCGACGTCGGGTTCCTCGACGACCGCTTCGAGGTGCAGGTCTTCCTCGGCGGAGCCGGTGCCGGCGCCGCCGTCGAGCGGGTGCGGTTGGCCGACGGGGAGCGGGCCGAGTTCGCGGTGCTCCTCCCGACCGAGCGCCTCATCGACTTCGCCGCCAGCGACGGGGTGCAGGTCGCCGCCGTGAGCGACGACGCGTGCGGACGACTGGTGTTCTTCGACGCCGACGGCGATCGGGTCGACCTCGGCGACTTCGCCGAACCCGACTGCCCGGTGGCCGGTCGCCCCACGTTCGGGTCGGTGAGCATCGACGTCGACTCGGTCGTCGCCTACACCGAGCGCACCTACCGCAGCGACGGCCTCGTCGCCGGCACCGACGTCGTGGTTCGCCGCCTCGGGAACGGGGCCGAGGAGTACCGCCTGACGGTCGGCGGCCCGGGCGAGGCGATCTCGAGCCTCACCTTCGACGGGACGCGGCTCGCCTTCGTGCGCAGCCTCGCCGACGCGACCCGCCAGCTGGTGGCGGTCGACGTCACCGCCGGGGCGTCAGCGATCGGTGATGACACCGGCACGGTGATCGCCCTCCCCCTCCTCGACGACCCGACCGCCACCCCGATGGCGACGGCGGTGGCGTTCACCCGCCAGCCCCTCGTGGTCGCCGACGCGGGCTGAGATAGGCTCCGCGGCGTGGAGTCCCCCTCGACACCGGCCCCGGACGGGCCCGCCCCGCCCCTGCCGACGATGGCCGACCTCGACGCCCTCGCGGCCGAGCTCGACGCCGTCGACCGCACCCTCGCGGACCTCGATGCTCCAGCGTCGGACGGCACTGTCGCTCCAGCGTCGGACGGGCCTGTCGCTCCAGCGTCGGACGGGCCTGCCTGATCGATCAGACCCGGCCGGCTCCGCCGCCGGTGCGCTCGTGGTCGTCGAGCAGGTGGAGTCGCTCGGCCAGGCGGAAGCGGTCGCCGTGGAAGTTGACCAGTCGACCCGACAGGTTCGGGATGCGGTCCTCGAACACGCCGTGGGCCTCCTCGAAGGCCTTGATCGAGCCGCCGTGGGTCAACACGAGCACCGTCGACGCACCGGGCTCCATCTCCCGCACCCCCGACGCCAGGGCGGTGAGGGCGGCGGTGAAGCGCGCGGCCACCGACTCGGCGGCCTCGAAGTCGTCCGGTCGACGGTCGGCGGCCAACCACCCCGGATAGCGCTCCTCGATCTCCTCGGTCGTGAGCCCCGACCACGCCCCGGCGTTGCGCTCGCGCAGGTCGTCGTGCTCGACGATCGGCCCCACCCCGATCGCCTCGGCGATCAGGCCGGCGGTCTGGCGGGCCCGCTGCTGGGGCGACGACACGATCACGTCGACGGCGCCGACCCGCAACGCCGCCGCCTTGGCCTGGGCCCGACCGACGTCGGACAGAGGCGGGTCGGCCTGCCCCTGCCACCGGCGTTGGGCGTTCCAGGTCGATTGGCCGTGGCGGACCAGCAGCAGGGTCGTCATCGAGGCGACCATACCCGGGGGGTAACATGGCCCCCGTGCCGACCGTCGCCCTCCGTCTCTTCGCCCAGGCCCGTGAGGCCGCGGGCGCCGGCTCGGTCGAGGTGAGCGGCGACACCGTCGGCGAGGTGCTCGCCACCGCCGCCCAGCGGTTCGGCCCCGAGTTCGCTGCGGTCGCCGAGGCCTGCCGGGTGTGGCGCAACGGCGAGGTGGCCCAGGCCGCCGACCCGGTCGCCGACGGCGACGAGGTGGCGGTCCTGCCCCCGGTGTCCGGCGGGTGACCGGCGTGGTCGCGACCCGACCGACCGGCCGCTTCTCGATCCCGCATCCCACGGACGGTCCGAAGCTCACGCTCGGGGTGCTGTGGTTCGCCGCGATGGTCTACGGCACCGCTCGGGCCTGGCCGCTCGCCGCCGCCGTGGCGGGCGGGGTGGCCGCCACCGCCGGGCTGCAGGCCGGCGACGCATGGCGCCGTCACACGGTGGTCGACCACCGGGTGAGCGCCGCGCTCGCCGGCACGGTCGCCCTCGCGGGTGGCGCCCGCCAGCTCGGCCTCGGCATCGCCGTCATCGTCGCGGTGCTGGCGTGCGCGGTCTGGGTGGTCGTCGGCCTCGACCTCCGGCGGGTCCCGGCGTCGCTGCGTCAGCTCGCCCCGACCGAGCGCCTGATCGTCGCGACCGAGACCGCCGTGCTCACCTCGGTGCCCCTCGGACTCGCCGCCGGGTCGATCGTCGCGCTCGGTCGCAGCGAGCCGTGGGCCGCCCTCGCCCTGCTCGGCCTGGTCAGCGCGTACGAGGCCGGCGACTTCCTCGTCGGGTCGGGCTCCGCCAACGCGGTCGAGGGCCCCATCGCCGGGCTGGTGTCGCTGGCGGTGGTCGGATTCGGCCTCTGGCTGGTGCAACCCGACCCCTTCGACGGCACGACGATCGTGCTGTTCAGCGCCGTCGCGGCCGTGGCCTGTCCGCTCGGGCAGCTCGCCGGTTCGGCCCTCCTCCCCCACGGCGCCGATTGGGCGCCGGCGGTGCGGCGGCTCGACTCCTACCTGGTCACCGCCCCGCTCTGGCTGGTGCTGGTGAGCGGGCTCGAGCCGGTCGCGGCCTGACCGTTCAGGTTCGCGTCGGCGGTGCCGATGGGAACCGGTGACCATGGCTAGCCTTCCCTTCGTGATCGACGATCTCCAGCGTCTCCTCGGCCCCGGCGCCCTCGACGGGCTCACCACCCGCCCGATGGAGGCCCTGCGCGATGACCGGGCCGCCTGTCAGTCGGCCGAGGCCGACGTGTCGCTCGTCCGCCGCGTCACCCAGGGGCGGCTCGACATCGTCGGTCACGAGGTGCGCCGCCGCGAGGGTGCCGTCGACGGCGATGCCGACGTGGCCGGCCTGCTCTACGACCTGCCCGAGATCCTCACCGCCGACGCCCCGGCACCCACCGCCGGCGACGACGCCGGCAGCCCCCCGCTCGGCCGCCGTCAGGTCACGATCGACGAGCCGGGCGCCGTGGCCCACGAACTTGCCGCTGCCCTCGACCGGATCGCCTCGCCCGGTGCCCTCGCCGGGCTGGAGTCGCGCCGGGCCGGGGAGCTGCGCGAGCTGTTCGAGCGGATCCGGGCCTTCGAGGTCGAGCTGTCGGGCATCCGTCGCCAGCTCCACGAGCGGATCGACACCCTCCAGGCCGAGATCGGCCGGCGCTACCGCGACGGCGAGGCCTCGGTCGACGCGCTCCTGCGCTGACCCGCCTGCCGAGCTGCCAGCCGACCTGCCAGGCGTACGTCGTTTGTGACGCGCGTCACTGGGGTAGGCGAAGTGGGGAATTGTCGACCAGAGTGGTCGGGTTGGAACCCGCGGTGTATCGAGTCGCTGTTCTCTCCCTCCACACCTCGCCCCTGGCGCAGCCCGGCACCGGTGACGGCGGGGGGATGAACGTCTACGTCAGGGAGCTCGTCACCTCCCTGGCGCAAGCCGGCGTGTCGTGCCGGGTCTACGTCCGTCGCTGGGACGACGACCTCCCCAAGGTGGTCGAGGTCGAACCCAACTTCGAGGTCGTCCACGTGCCCGCCGGACCGGCCGGGATCCCCAAGGAAGAACTCCCCGACTGGGTCGAGGAGTTCGCGGCGTGGGTCGAGGACGACTTCGCCACGTTCCGACCCGACGCCATCCACGCCAACTACTGGCTGAGCGGTGTCGCCGGCCAACTCCTCAAGCAGCGCACCGGGCTGCCCCTCGTGTCGACGTTCCACACCCTGGCCCGGGTCAAGGCCGAGACCGGCGACCCGGAACCCGAGGAGCGGGCTCGGGCCGAGGCCGAGGTGATGGCCTGCAGCGACGCCGTCCTGGCCAACTGCGTGCCCGAGGCCGAACAGTTGGAGCACTACTACCAGGCCGATCCCGACCGCATCGAGATCGTGCCGCCCGGCGTCGACCACGCCTACTTCTCGCCGGGCAACCAGGCCGGCGCCCGCTGGGCCCTCGAGGTCGACGACCGACCCCTCCTGCTCTTCGTCGGTCGGATCCAGCCCCTCAAGGGGGTCGACGTCGCCGTGCGGGCCCTCGCCGCCCTCGAGCGCGACGACGCCCGGCTGTGGATCGTCGGCGGGGCCAGCGGCCAGGACGGCGACCGCGAGGTGGCCCGGGTCCACGAGCTGATCGACGAGCTCGGGGTGGCCGATCGGGTCGACTTCATCCCGCCCCAGCCCCACCACCTGCTGTCCACCTACTACCGGGCGGCCGACGTGTGCCTGGTCCCGAGCCGCAGCGAGTCGTTCGGTCTGGTGGCGCTCGAGGCCGCGGCGTGCGGCATCCCGGTCGTCGCATCGGCGGTCGGCGGCCTGCTCACCCTCGTCGAGCACGGCCACACCGGCTTCCTGGTCGAAGGTCGCGACCCGGCCGACTACGCCGCCTGGGTCGACCACATCCTCGCCGACCCGGTGCGGGCCCGACGTCTGTCGGTGTCGGCCGCCGCCCGGGCTCGCACCTACACCTGGAGCACCTCGGCGGCTCGACTCCGCCGGCTCTACGGCGACCTGCGAGCCAGCGAGCTCCGACCCTGCGGGGACCTGCGATGACCAGCTTCTACGACGGCACCGACCTCGACGCCCTCGCCCTCCACGTCGAGGCGTGGCTCGAGGCCCAGGCCGACGACAACCCGATCGTCGCCGCCGTGGTGCGCGACACCGAGCACCCCCGGCGCTGGCACGTGCGGGTGCGGGGCGAGGAGAAGGACGTCTACACGATCCGTTTCGAGCTCCGGCAGCGCACCCTCCACTACGAGACCTACGTGATGCCGGCGCCGGAGGAGAACCACGCCGAGTTCTTCGCCCACCTGCTGCGCCGCAACGCCGGTCTCTACGGAGCCGCGTTCTGCGTGGCCGAGGAGGACGCCGTCTACCTCCAGGGCCAGGTCGACAACGCCCTGGTCGCCGCCAGCACCGACGACCTCGACCGGATCCTCGGGTCGATGTGGGTGTGGGTCGAGCAGTTCTTCCGGCCGGCCCTGCGCATCGGGTTCGCCTCCCGCTTCAAGGGTTGAGGCCGACCGGCCTGCGCCATACTGCGCCCCATGGCTGACGCGACGAAGCTCCAGATCATCGGCGGCGGACAGATGGGGTTGGCCCTGGCCGCCGGCGTGGTGCGGGCCGGGTGGGCGTCGTCCGGCGCGGTGCGGGTGGTGGAGCCGTCGGCCGAGCAGCGGGCCCGCGTCGCCGAGGCGATCGACGGGGTCGAGGTGGCCGAGCAGGCCACGGGCGGCGTCGACACCCTCGTCGCCGTGAAGCCCCACCTGGTCGAGCCGGTCGTGGCCGAGCTGCCGACGCCGAGCCGGGTGATCTCGGTGGCGGCCGGTATCACGACCGCCGCCATCAGCGCGGCCGTCGGCGACGACTCTGTGCCGGTCCTGCGGGTGATGCCCAACACGCCGGCCCTCGTCGGCGAGGGAGCGTCGGCCGTCGCGCCAGGGGCAGCCGCCGACGACGACGACGTGGCATGGGCCGTCGAGCTGTTGTCGGCGGTGGGGGCGGTCGAGGTCGTCACCGAGGCCCAGCTCGACGCGGTCACCGGCCTTTCCGGGTCGGGCCCGGCGTATGTGTTCCTCGTCGCCGAGGCGCTGACCGACGCCGGCGTCGCCGCCGGGCTGCCTCGCTCGGTCGCCGAGGGGCTCGCCAACCAGACCCTGCTCGGCGCCGCCACGATGCTGGTCGAGGACCCCCGCTCGGCCACCGAGCTGCGGGCCGCGGTCACCACTCCGGCCGGCACCACCGCCGCCGGGCTGACCGTGCTCGAGCGGCGCGGCGTGCGGGCTGCCCTGATCGACGCCGTCGCCGCCGCCCGAGACCGCGCCGCGGAGCTGGGCCGCAGCTGACCCATGACCCGGCGGCGTTCGACCATGCGGGCCAACGGCAGCGGCTGGCCTCCGACGAGGCGGGAGACCCTGGCCGTCGTGTTCGTGGCCGTCGCGGTCGTGCTCGCCATCGGATTCTTCTTCGTCGTCGCGCAGATCGCGGTCTGATCTCGCCCGGTGTTGGCTGCCGCCGGGTCAGAGCCTGATGTCGAGCCAGTAGAGCTCGATCGCACCCGTCGTGATCAGGTCGACGTAGACGGCGATCTCGGCCACGAGGACGCCGGTGACGACCATCAGCCGTGCGGATTCTCCCGGCAGTGGGATCGTCACCGCTTCGTAGTCGGCAGCGAGCGTCTCCACGATGTTGGTGAGCTCGTGGAGGACGAAGTCGGCGGTCGACGGCTTGCCGTCTGCGCTTCGTTCCGGGGGGAGCAGTTCGTCGAGCCGGTCGAAGAACTCCGGTAGCACCACCACGTGGCGCCGGCCGCTCATCGTCGAGTTCGGCGTTCCCGGGTGAGCCGCCGCGCTGTCTTCTCGATGTGCGACCGGAACTCGTCGCTGACCTCGTCGAGGTCGGTCACGATGCGCTCCCGGAACGCAGCGAGGCGCTGGTCGGGAGTCATCGCGTCGAGTTCCTCGGCGGAGATGAAGGGCAGATCAGCGGCCATCTCCCGACCCTACTCGCCGCAGGTGACGGTGATCCGCTCGGCTCGGCCCCACGGCGAGGCGACTGGCCGTGAACGTTGCAGTCTGACGGCGGCGCAGGCCGCCGCTGACGTCGCACCTGTCACGGCATCGAGGGGACCTTTCTACCTAGTTGTCCGGTCCCCTCGGCCGGATGATGCAGGCATGTCACAACCCCCGAACCTGAGCAACGCACGCCTCCGCACCTGGGTCGAAGAGATGGCCGAGCTGTGCGGACCGACCGAGGTGCGGTGGTGCGACGGCTCCACCGAGGAGTACGACGAGATGTGTCAGCTTCTCGTCGACGCCGGCACCTTCATCCCGCTCGATCCCGAGCTCCGCCCCAACAGCTTCCTTGCCCGATCCGACCCGAGCGACGTGGCTCGTGTCGAGGACCGGACCTTCATCTGCAGCCGCACCAAGCAGCTCGCCGGCCCGACCAACAACTGGATGGATCCGACCGAGATGCGCGACATCCTCGGCGGCCTCTTCGACGGCTGCATGGCCGGCCGCACCATGTACGTGATCCCCTTCAGCATGGGCCCGATCGGCTCCCCGATCGCCCAGATCGGCGTGGAGATCACCGACTCGCCCTACGTGGTGGTCAACATGAACATCATGACCCGCATGGGCTCGGACGTCCTCGACGCCCTCGGTGCCGACGGCGCCTTCATCCCCTGCGCCCACACGGTGGGGGCCCCGCTGGCGGCGGGCGACACCGACGTCGCGTGGCCGTGCAACCCCGACACCAAGTACATCGTCCACTTCCCCGAGGACCGCGAGATCTGGTCCTACGGCAGCGGGTACGGCGGCAACGCCCTGCTCGGCAAGAAGTGCCTGGCGTTGCGCATCGCCTCGACGATGGCCCGCGACGAGGGCTGGCTCGCCGAGCACATGCTGATCATGGGGGTGACCGACCCCGACGGCGACAAGACCTACGTCGGCGCTGCCTTCCCCAGCGCGTGTGGCAAGACCAACTTCGCGATGATCGAACCCCCCGAGGCGTTCGCCGCCAAGGGCTGGAAGGTCACCACGGTCGGCGACGACATCGCCTGGGTGAAGCCGGGCGCGGACGGGGCCCTCTACGCGATCAACCCGGAGGCCGGCTACTTCGGGGTCGCCCCCGGCACCTCG
>JBPEXC010000256.1:0-2720 GCA_052032035.1 Acidimicrobiales bacterium
GAGCGCTTCGCCCTCGTCGACGACGCCTGGGCCGCCGTGCTCGCCGACTCGATGACCGCCGCCGGCTTCCTCGACCTGCTCGAGTCGCTCACCGCCGAGAGCGACCGTTCGGTCTGGCAGCGCATGATCCGCGGCTTCGCCAGCCTCGATCGCCTGGTGACCGGAGCGGCTCGCGAACAGCTCCAGGGCATCGTGCACGACGCTGTCGCCCCGGCGCTCGCCGGCCTCACCCTCACCCCGCAGGAGGACGACGACGACCGCACCCGCCAGCTCCGGGGTGACCTGATCCGGGCGATGGGGGTGCTCGGCAACGACCCCGAGATCCAGGAGGAAGCGAAGCGCACCGTGTCGGTCGGGCGCCGCGACCCCGAGTTGGTCGAGACGTCGATCATGGCCGCCGCCGTCGACGTCACCGCCCGACTCGGCGACGACGCCGACCTGGCCGACTACCTCGAGGCGTTCGCCACCGCCGACACCCCGCAGGAAGAGCTCCGCTACCTCTACGCCACCGCCGACTTCCCCGAGTGGCGCCACCTCGAGGTGGTGATGACCCGCATCCTGGCCGGCGAGATCCGGAGCCAGAACGCCCCGTTCTGGATCCACCGGGCCTTGTCGAACCGTCCCCACCAGGCCGCCGTGTGGGCCTGGGTGACCGAACACTGGGACGAGATCAACGAGCTGTTCCCATCGAGCTCGATCGTCCGACTGCTCGACGCCCTCACCGTGCACACCGCCGACGGCGACGCCGAGGCGACGGCCGCCTTCTTCGCCGACCACCCGGTGCCCCAGGGCAGCGCCACGCTGGCGCAGATCCTCGAACGGCAGCGGGTGGGCGCTGCGCTGGCCCGTCGCGAGGAGGGGCGGTTCGGCCAGCTGCTGGCCGCCGACGCCTGACCACCGTGGCGCTCCCGTGGCAGCGGCCCTCGGCGCCCCAGGTGTGGGCGGCCGAACACGACGCACTCCAGCTCTTCTGGGGTGACCTCCCTGCGGGCGTGGTGCGGGCGACCGGTGGCGGCGCCGAGGCGTCGCTCGAGCACCCCGGCGGACCCGGCATCCTCGTCCTCGACGGCCTCGCCGCCGACGCCGCAGTGACGGTGTCGCTGTCGGTCGACGGATCGACGGTCGCCACCCTCGCGGGGCGGACCCTGCCTCGGCCGCCGGGCGAGCTGCTCGCGCGGTTCGCCACCGTGTCCGACCTCCACATCGGGGCCCGCCGCTGGGGGTTCTTCAAGACGATGAACGAGGCGCGGGCCGGCCTCGACGACCACCCCGAGGCCCACCCCTACCGCTGCGCCCGGGCCGCCATCGCGGACGCCGCCGCCTGGGGCGCCGAGCACCTGGTGATCAAGGGCGACGGCGCCCACCACCGCGTCGCCGACGACTTCGCCGAACTCGGTCGGCTCGTCGACGAGTTCCCCGACCTCCCGATGACGCTCCTGCCCGGCAACCACGACGTCGACGAACGCAGCCGGGTCGCCCTGCCGGCGACCGTCGGCGCCCGGGCCCTCCCCTACGTCCGGTCGGTCACCGCCCTCGACCTGCCCGGACTGCGCATCGTCGCCGGCGACACCACGATCGAGGGCAAGGGCAGCGGCACGGTCGACCGACACGGCGACGAGGTGTTGTCGTTGGTCGGCGACGGACCCGCCGACGGAGGCGTGGTCGTCGCCACCCACCAACAGTTCCAGAAGGCGGGCCCCCTCACCTACTGGCCGCCCGGCATCGCGCCGCCGGGTTCGGTCGACTTCCTGGCCGAGCTCGGTCGACGGCGGCCCGGCACCCTGGTGACCTCGGGGCACACCCACCGCAATCGGGTGCGGCAGGTCGGCTCGGTCGTCCACTCCGAGGTGGCGTCGACCCGCGACTGGCCTGGGGTGTGGGGCGCCTACTGGGTGTTCGAGGGCGGGGTGATCCAGAGCGCCCGCAAGATCTCGTCGCCGGCTGCGCTGGCGTGGCACGAGTACTCCAAGGACGCGGTCGGCGGGGTGTGGCAACGCTGGGCCCCGGGCACCCTCGGTGACCGCTGCTTCACCCACCGTTGGCCCTGACCGGGCCCAGCTCGAATCCCGGCTGAATTCTCGTCGTCGGGGGCAGGAAGCGGGCAGCGGCGCGACCAGACTGCGGGTCGCGATCCCCGAACTGCCTGGAGGCGACACATGGCAACGAACGACGAACGACGAGACGAACCGAAGCGACGTGGCGGCGTGACCGGGGGCTCGGTCGGCGGTTCGTCGGCGGTCGCCGACGAGGGCGACGGCCTCGCGTTCGCCGGCATGGCCGGTGCCGGCGTCGTGGCGGCGATCCTGGTCTCGATGCTGTGGCTGTCCGGCCTGGGCCGTCCGGCCGACGACGACAACGGGGCGGCCGCCCTCGCAACCACCGTCGCCGACGATCACGCCGAAGAGGACGGTGACCACGGCGACGAGGAGGCCGAGGACGCGGCCGCCACGACCACCACCGAGGCGGCCACCACGACCGAGGCACCGGCGACCACCGAGGCGACCACCACCACGGCGGCCCCGAGCGGCGCCGCGGCGACGATCGACGCGTCGCAGGCCGGGATCGTGTTGTCGGGGACCGTGCCGAGCGAGGCGGCGGCACAGCGCCTGCGGGACGCTGCGCTCGCCGCCGGCTACCAGGAGAGCCAGATCACCGACGAGCTCGTCGTCGAGGACGGCGCCGAACCCTTCACCCTCACCGTGACCGGTTCGACGACCGAC
>JBPEXC010000257.1:0-6315 GCA_052032035.1 Acidimicrobiales bacterium
GTCGGTGTGGCCGGTCCGGGCCAAACCCTCCCCCGCAGTCCTGCCGCCCTCGACTCCGGAGACCAGATGGCCGACATCCCCGCTCGCGTCGTCGCCACCGACGCCGCCTTCGACCTGATCGACAAGCTCGCCCGACGGCACGGGCCCGTCCTGTTCCACCAGAGCGGCGGCTGTTGCGACGGGTCGGCGCCGATGTGTTACCCCCGCGACGAGTTCCGCATCGGCGCCCGTGACGTGTTCCTCGGGTGGCTCAGTCACCCCTCCGGGGTCGGCCCGACGCCGTTCTACATCGGCGGCGACCAGTACGAGTACTGGAGCCACACCCGGCTCACCCTCGACGTCGTGGCCGGGCGGGGCAGCGGCTTCTCCCTCGAGTCGCCCGAGGGCGTCCGCTTCGTCATCCGGTCCTCCCTCTTCACCGACGACGAGGCGGCCGCCCTCGACGCAGCCCCCGCCCCTCGGGGTGCCCAGACCCTGGAGTCCTGATCATGAGCAACACCGCAACGCCCGACGACACGGCAACGCCCGACGACACGGCAACGCCCGACGACACGGCATCGCCCGACAGTGCAGCCTTCTGGGCCGACAAGGCGGCGGCCCTCGAGTGGTTCGAGCCGTTCCACACCGTGCTCGACTGGCAGCTCCCCGACGCCCGGTGGTTCGACGGCGGCGTGCTCAACGCCTGCCACAACGCCGTCGACCGCCACGTCGAGGCCGGCCTCGGCGATCGCGTCGCCTTCCACTGGGAGGGCGAGCCCGGCGACGTCCGCACTTACACCTACGCCGACCTGCTCGCCGAGGTGCAGCGAGCGGCCGCCATGCTCGACGCGCTCGGCGTGGCCAAAGGCGACCGGGTCGCCATCTACCTGCCGATGATCCCCGAGCTCCCGATCGCGATGCTGGCGTGCGCCCGGGTCGGCGCCGCCCACTCGGTCGTGTTCGGCGGCTTCAGCCCCGACTCGTTGGCCGATCGGATCGACGACGCCGAGTGCGCCGTCGTCATCACCGCGGACGGGGGCTACCGCAAGGGTGCCCCGTCGCTCCTGAAGCCCAACGTCGACGCCGCCGTCGAGCTGTCGTCCTCGGTCCGCCACGTCGTCGTGGTCGACCGCGTCGGGGCGATCGGTCGCGGCGAGATCACGATGCACGACGGCCGCGACCACTGGTGGCACGAGCTGGTGGCGGCCGCCCCGGCCGAGCGGCCGTGCGAACCGATGGCGTCGGAGGACCTCCTCTTCCTGCTCTACACCTCGGGCACCACCGCCAAGCCCAAGGGCGTGATGCACACGACCGGCGGCTACCTCACCCAGGTCGCCCACACCCACCGCACCGTCTTCGACCTCCGGCCGGAGACCGACGTCTACTGGTGCACCGCAGACGCCGGCTGGATCACCGGCCACAGCTACGTCGTCTACGGCCCCCTCGTCAACGGCTGCACCCAGGTGATCTACGAGGGCACGCCCGACACGCCGGGCAAGGACCGGTTCTGGGACATCGTCGAGCGTTACGGGGTGACGATCCTCTACACCGCGCCGACGGCGATCCGCATGTTCATGAAGTGGGGCACCGAGGAACCGGCCGCCCACGACCTGTCGTCGCTGCGGGTGCTCGGCTCGGTCGGCGAACCGATCAACCCCGAGGCCTGGAACTGGTATCACGAGCACATCGGCGGCGGCCGCTGCCCGATCGTCGACACCTGGTGGCAGACCGAGACCGGGGCGATGATGATCTCGCCGGTGCCGGGCGAGACCGAGCTCAAGCCGGGCTCGGCGACGTTCCCGCTCGAGGGCATCTCGGCCGAGGTCGTCGACGACTCCGGCGCCCCGATCACCGTCGGCGACGGCTACCTCACGATCGCCGAGCCGTGGCCGTCGATGCTGCGCGGCGTGTGGGGCGATCCCGAGCGCTACCGCGACACCTACTGGAGCCGCTTCGACGGTCGCTACTTCGCCGGCGACGGCGCTCGCCTCGACGAGGACGGCTACCTCTGGGTGCTGGGCCGCGTCGACGACGTGATGAACGTGTCCGGACACCGGATCTCCACCGCCGAGGTCGAATCCGCGCTCGTCGACCACCCGAGCGTGGCCGAGGCCGCGGTCGTCGGCGCCAGCGACGACACGACCGGCCAGGCCATCGTGGCCTACGCCATCCTGCGGGCCGGGGAGGTCGCCACCGACGAGTTGGCGCAGGAGCTGCGGGCCCACGTGTCGACCAAGCTCGGGCCGATCTCGCGGCCGAAGAAGGTCGTCCTCGTCGAGGAGCTGCCGAAGACCCGGTCGGGCAAGATCATGCGTCGCCTGTTGCGGGACGTGGCCGACGGCCGAGAGGTGGGCGACACGACGACCTTGGCCGACCCGAGCGTGGTGGGAGCCATTCAGGCACACTTCGACGCATGACCGCCGCAGGATCATCCGACACCTTCCACGACCAGACCACCACCGCCCCCGACGGCACGACGATCGCGTGGTCTTCGGCCGGGGAGGGCTCGCCCGTCGTGCTCGTGCACGGCATCACCGAGAGCGCCCGCACCTGGGAGCCGCTGGTGGCCCCGATTGCAGCTCGGGGCCACCGCGTGCTCACCCTCGATCTGCGGGGGCACGGCGAGTCGGGCGACGCCGACAGCTACGACCTCGAGTCGATGGCCTTCGACGTCGCCACCGTGGTCGAGGCGGCCGGGCTCGACGCTCCGCCGCATCTCGTGGGCCACAGCCTCGGGGGTGTCGTGGTGAGCGCCCTGGGCGCCGTCGCGCCGGTGGCGTCGGTCGTCAATGTCGATCAGTCGCTCCAGCTCGCCGAGTTCAAGGCCATGGTCGCCCCGCTCGAGCCGGTGCTGCGCGACCCGGCCCAGTTCGACGCCGTCGTCGAGCAGCTGTTCGGCGCTCTGGCCGGGACCGAGTTGAGCGAGGCCGAGCGGGCGCGGGTCGACGGCCTCCGGCGGCCGTCGCGCGAGGTCGTGCTCGGCGTGTGGGGCCTGATGTTCGAGTCGACGGTCGAGGAGTTGGAGGCGGTCGTCGAGGCCGCCCTGGCCGGCTACGCCGGCAAGGCGCTCCCCTACCTCAACCTGTTCGGCGCCGACCCGGGCGACGGCTACGGCGAGTGGTTCGCCGGCTTCGTCGACGGGGCGGCCACCGAGGTGTGGGACGGGCTCGGGCACTACCCCCACCTGGTGCGGCCCGAGGCCTTCGTCGATCGCCTCGAGGCGTTCTGGACGTGAGCCGCTGACCGATCAGGGGCGCGCAGCGGAGCCGGTCAGGTGCACGCGGCGGAGCCGGTCAGGTGCACAGCCCGCCGGAGACGCCGCGCGAGCAGATCGGTGTCGAGTTGACCTGGACGACGACCCAGCCGATCAGCTGGGGTTCGTCGGCCGACTCGTCGAACACCGGGTCGACGAGCACCTCGAGCCGCTCGCCCTTGACCGAGTCGTCCGGGTAGCCGAGCACGTCGATCATGGCCCGTGACGTCGTGTCGGAGGCGAGGGGTTCGATCACGTGGCGGATCCGAATCTCCGTCTCCACGTCGATCAGACGGGTCGCTGCGACCCGGTCGGCGGCGGCCTCGATGGTCGCGATCGGCTGCACCCCGAGGAGGCCGTCGACCTCGTCGGTGATGTCGTAGGTGTCGCCCAACATGCCGAGGAAGCTCTGCGAGGCCCACAGCTCCTGGCCGCCGACCTCGACCTTCCACCAGATGGAACCGGGGAACTGCCACGCCTCGCCGGAGGCGACGATCGGGGTCGGGATGTCCTGGACGGCGGGGAGGTCGAGCACCACGTCGGTCTCGACGCCCGGCCCGGACCGGAAGTTGAGGGTGTCGTCCCAGCGGACGCCGACCACCGCCAGCGGCGTGCCGGGGGCGGGTCCGAAGTCGATGGGACTGCCGGGGTCGGCCGTCACCTCGGTCGTCGTCTCGCCCGCCTCGGTCGTCGTCGGCGCCGTCGGGTCGGGGCTGGTCGCCCGGTCCGGCAGGCTCCGTCGAGTGGTCGTCACGCCGGAGGTGCTCGTCGTCGTGTCGTCGCCGAGCGTCGTGGTGACCTCGACGGCGAGGTCGTCGCCGGCCTCCGACGAGCCGTCACCGCAGGCCGCGAGCATCAGCCCGGCGGCCAGGCCGGCGGCCAGCAGGCGGCGGCCGGGCGCCGACCGTCGGGCGGCCGGGTCGAGATGGTCGGATCGGTGAAGTCGAGTGGGTGTCACGGTCCCTCCAGGTGCAACGCAGACACGTCACCTCAGCGTCGGCACGGCCCCTCGATGGTTGAGCGAGCCCCGCCGGCGAGGGGCGAAGGTCGAGGATCGCATACCGGCGACGATGGTCCGCGTCATTGCCCACAACTCGCCGAGGGTGCGGATCGGATGCCGCAGGTAGGACCGCAACGGGCGCATGCCTCGGAACGGGTGGCGCAGCTGGGCCCACAGGCCGTCGGGCACGAACTCGTCGACGCCATAGACGGTGGGGCGACGGTCCTTCGGCACCCGGTAGGTGCCGAAGAGCTGGTCCCACAGGGGCAGGAACACCGAGAAGTTGGTGTTGATCGCCTCGGGTTCGTTGGCGTGGTGCCAGTGGTGGAACTCCGGGGTGATGACCAGTCGCTGGAGGGGCCGCCAGCGCCACCGCACGTTGGCGTGGAGGAAGATGCCGGTGACGATCTGGACGGCGACGAGGGCGCCGCTGAACTCGGCGGAGAAGCCGGCGGCGAGCAGGAAGGCGAAGGCGGGGGCGAGCAGGGCGCCGTCGAAGGGGTGGTTGCGCAGCCCCGAGATCCAGTCGAGGCGTTCGGTCGAGTGGTGGATGGCGTGGAATCGCCACAGGAGCGGCACCTCGTGCGACCACCGGTGCACCCAGTAGATCAGGAGGTCGAACAGGGCGATGCCCACGATCGGCATCGCCGCCGGGGGCAGCATCGCGACGAGGGGTCGAAGGGCGAGGCCGGGCAGCCAGGCCAGCGACGCCAGGCCGATGATCACGGCGACGGTGGCGCCGACCACCTCGAGTGCCGGGGTGGCGAGGGCGAACGCCAGATCGGTGCCGAGGCCGGGCCGGCGCACCTTCTGGCCGCGATGGCGCGGGAACAGTTTCTCGAACGGGACGACCAGGACGAACAGGAACACGATCGCCAGCCAGCCGGTCGGTTCCAGCAACAACCCGACGCCGATGATGGCGAGCGCCATGGCACGGGCGAACCAGCGTGCCCGCCGGCGCCGGGCCGGGCGCGGGTCGACGGGCGGCGCGGGGTGTCGCGTCGGCGACGGTGGGAGCGGAGGGGCGGTGAGCGTCGTCATGCCCGGTTGTCGTCCGCCGGTCCGAGAACGGTTCACGGCCGGGTGACGCTGCCCGGCGCTCCGGGCCGCACGGCCCAGGTCGATCGGCCGAACGAACCAAGATGGGGACGACGTGAACCGAATCGGCTCGTCGTTCCGACAGGAGGGTGATGGCACCGGTCGAGCACACCCGAGGGGAGGACGCCGCCCTCCTGGCCCGCGTCGCCCGGGGCGACCGGTCCGCGCTCGAGCAGCTCTACCGCCGCCATGCCGTGTGGCTGACGCAGCGGCTCCAGAGCCGCTGTGCCGACCCGGGCATCGTCGACCTCGCCGTGCAGGACACCTTCGTCGCCGTCTGGCGATCCGCCGGCCGCTACCGAGGGGATGGCGACGTCGGTGCCTGGATCTGGGGGATCGGCGCCCGGCGACTCGTCGACCAGCTGCGCAAGGTGAGGACCGTGCCGGTGCCCGACGCAGCGATCGTCACCTTCGAGGAGCAGTTCCTCGGCCAGATCGACTACGGCCCCCTCGGCCCGGCCCTCGGGTCGCTCGACCCCGACCTGCGAGCGGTGTTGATCCTGACCGCCGTCGACGGCCTGACGACCAAGGAGGCGGCGACCGTGCTCGGGATCCCCCAGGGAACGGTGAAGACGAGGCTCAAGCGAGCCCGTACCAAGATGCAGGAGGCACTCGCATGACGGCCCCCACTCCCCCGGTCGCCGGCGGCCCGCCCGTCGATCCGGCTCGGATCGACGCCAACTGGCGTGCGATCACGTTCGAACTCGACGCGCCCCGGCCGTCCTGGACCGAGCGGGCCCTGCGGCGGTTCGGCGTCGCCTCGGGCGCCGCCCGCCTGGTCGTCGCCACGCCCGGCCTGCGGCGCTCCTGGTTCGCGGCCCTGGTCGCCGTCGTGCTCCTGGGCCTCGGCGCCACCGACCCGGCACGACCGGCCGAATCGTTGTTCACCCTCCTCGTGCTGGCGCCGTTGTTGCCCGTGCTCGGCGTGGTCCTGGCCTACGGCGACGCCGAGCAGGCGCACGAGATCGTCCTGGCCACGCCGCGG
>JBPEXC010000258.1:0-2052 GCA_052032035.1 Acidimicrobiales bacterium
GTCGGTCGGTCGGCGGAGCGGTCGGCGGAGGGGTCGGCGGGACGGCCGCCGAGGCCGTGAGGTGGAGGCCGAGGCCGACCAGCACGACGACCACGCCGACGAGGCTGACCGCCGACGGTCGCTGATCGAGGAATCCCCAGGCCAGGGCGGTGGCGCCGATCGGTTCGAGGAGGAGGATCAGGGCGACGGTGAGGGCGCCGAGCCGTTGCAGGAGGGCGTTGAGCACGGTGTGGCCGGCGAGCTGGGGCCCGAGGATCATCGCCCCGATCACCAGCCAGCTGGTGCGGTCGAACCCGGTGAGGGCGGCGCCGCTGACCAGGGCGGCCGGTACGAGCACCACGGCGGAGGAGGCGTAGGCCACCGCCGCGTAGCGGGTCGTGTCGACCGTGGCCCGCACCCGACCGCCGATCTCGAGGTAGACGGCCATGGTCACGGCCCCGATCAGGGCGAGGGCGTCGCCGCCGAGATCGTGGGCGGCCCCGTCTCCGGCCTCGCCGCCGCCGGTGGTGAGGAGCACCCCGCCGCCGAACATCACGGCGATGGCGAGCCAGCTGCGCCGGGCGAGGGGTTCCCCGGCGGCGGCCCGCCCGAGGGCGACGAAGATCGGCGCGGTCGACACGAGGGTGACCGACGCCGCCACCGTCGTCATCTCCAACGACGCCAGCCACGTCCAGAAGTGGACGCCGAGGGCCACCCCGGCGAGCACGGTCGGCGCCCACGGGATCGGAGCCCGGCGAGCCGGGCCGCGACGACCGACGCCGGCCGCCGCCCCGAGCAGGGCGGCCCCACCCGCGGTGCGCCAGAACGCGAGGGCGACCGCGGGGGCGGCGGCCCAGTGCACCAGCACCGACGACGAGGCCATCGCCATCGTCGCCAGCGCCCCGGCCGCCAGGAGCGACGGCCGCAACGCTCCTCCGTCCGGCCGAGTGGTCAACCGGTCGCCAGGATCGTGTGGGCGGCGTTGCGACCCGACGCACCCCACACCCCGGCGCCGGGGAAGGTGGCGGCGCCGGTGAGGAAGAGGCCGGCGATCGGCGTGGTGTAGCGGGTCAGCTCCTTCTGGCGACCGAGGATGGCGTCGAGCGGGCCGCCGGAGAACGACGTGGCGTGGCCCTTCGGCAGGTGGTACTCCCGCTCGTAGTGGGCGGGGGTGACGGCCCGCCATTCGGCCACCGAGTCGAGGAAGCCGGGTTCGAACAGTTCGGCGGCCACCTCGAGCCAACGCTCGGGCTCGGCCCGCGACTCCCAGCCCCCGGTGAATCGGTAGGGGGTGAAGAGCACCTCGAGACTGAACACGTGCGACCCGGCGGGGGCGAGGGTGTCGTCGAGCACCGAGGGCATGTTGACGTAGAACATCGGCCGCTCGAGGATCTCGCCGCTCGCCATCAGCCGGTGGCCGCGGTCGATCTCGGCCAGGCTCGGCGCCACCATCGTGGTGGGCGACAGCCGGTCGGTGAAGCCGAGATCGTCGTAGAGGGGGTTGTCGGTCGCGTAGCGCCAGCGGGGCAGCTCGGTGATGCGGGCGTCGATCTTCGCCTCGTAGCCCTCCTGAGGTTCGTGATCGGCCCAGCGGGCGACGAATGACGCCGCGGAGGCAGGAGCGTCGGACAGGTAGCGGACGATCGCCTCGCGCGGATCGCAGGCGATGACGACCAGGGGCGCCTCGATCGTCTCGGGTCGGCCGTCGGGGCCGGTGACCTCGACACCGCGGATGTGGTCGCCCTCGCACAGGATCGACCGCACCGGGGTGTCGGTACGGACCTCACCACCGTGGTGTTCGATCGCGGCGGCGATCGCGTCGGTGAGGGCGCCGCTGCCCCCGATCGGGCGACCGACGCCGACGACGTGCTTGAACGCCAACGACAGCGCCCCGAGACCGGTGCCTGGGGTGTCGGGCCCGAGCCCCCACACGGCGGGGCCGGCGGCCATCGCCGGGCCGAGGATGCCCTCGTCGGTGAAGTAGCTGCGCAGTACGTCGCCGACCGAACGCCGGGACCAGGCGAGCAGGGTGAGGGCGGCCGGGGTGCGACGACCGAGCGCCCGACGCAGCAG